>JBJOJZ010000145.1:0-7815 GCA_046046325.1 Bacteroidota bacterium | reverse complement strand
TGGGTGCTGTAAAGGTTCACAGTCACAGAGTCACTCGCTTGACAACCATTCGAGCCCGTTCCTGTTACGTAATACGTTCCTGCGCCTTGAGGAATAAATGCTTGATTATTTGCGATGCCATTTTGCCATGCGTAACTAACGGCATTTCCTGTTCCAACAAGAGTAATTGGAGCTCCAGGACAACTCGTGAAGCTAGCTCCTGCATCGACGAAAGGCGGGGTTAAAATCCCTAATACAACAGGATTCGATCGAGTGTAACATCCCGCACTGTCTAGTACAGAAACGCTGTAAGTCCCGACCTGTGCGGTGGTCATCGTAAGTCCCGGGGTACCATTATTCCACAGTGCACTGTAAATGGTATGAGGGCTTTCAACGGATAGGGTAGCGGTTGCTCCAACGCAAATACCGAGAATAGAGTCTACGGAAACGTTGATGTTTTTTGAAGTCATCAAAAGGTGTGCATCCGCTTTTCCAAAACCGTATCCGTAGTTGGGGGTTGCGCCGGTGAAGGCGTCAACCGTGGCCGTATTTTGCAAATCTGCCATGAATTGTTGATAGGTGGCATTAGGGCATTTTTGAAGGTAGAGAGCGGCCATTCCGGCTATAACGGGTGAAGCCATCGAGGTGCCTCCATTCCGCACGTGAAATCCGCCTTGATCGATCGTGCTGTTGTTCGCGGGGTTGCTTAAATAGGCGATTGGTCCGGCGGCTAGAGCGACATCCCCGGCAGCCGTAATGTTCGGCTTAGTTGTACCGTTTCGAGCGGGTCCTTTACTACTGTTTTCACTTAGTTTTCCCACTGGAGTAGTGGAGGCAGGTTGATAATACGTGTTATTTTTGGTCATATGGCCTTTTCGATTGCGCATATTGGCAACCGACACTACTTTTTCAGAACAATTCCAGCTGCTCACAAGGGTTTGCAGCGAATCGGCCATAACGTAGTGTTGAATGGCTGGTAACTGAAGTTGGGTAGGTAAGGGGCCCGTAACAAAGTTGCTCATTTGCTGCCATGTGCCTCCCCAGGCATCGTATTTCCCCGAGCCCGTGGTCATAAAACGGTAGCGGTAATTGATGGAGTCAATCGTGCTAAATACGACCAGCATATGAAAATTCGGACCGACAATTTCGCGGTAGCTGTCGATAATGGCGATGCGCTGGCCAACTGCATTGAAAATGGTATCAGTCACAGGAACTTGGTTCATATTGCTGGTTGCATAACGAAAATTCGTTTTACCGCGGAATGAGTAGTTTGGAGTTACTTTGTCTGCGCCATAGGCAAAGTAATAATGAGCGTCCGCGGTATCCGACCATAGGTCGAATACAATTTTTCCAGGCCCTGCAATGGTATTTCCAGGATTTCGCACGCTCCAAAAGAAAGAGGTGTCTGAAGAGATGATCGGATTACCTACGTGGTATTTCCCTTGATTGCCCGAATTTCCAGCTGCACAAACCACGATTCTTCCGGGAGATAAATCTAGCAATGATTCAATAAGGTCCGATGCGGGATCGTTCCCATCATGGCTTCCAAGGTAATCGCCCAAGGATAAATTAATGACGGCAGGTTTGCCTAACGAATCGGCTACTTTAAATATGTAGTCGCAGGCATCGGCGATGGTTAAGGTCCAGTTGGGTAAACTAAAATTCGTTTCAACAACTATGAGATCTGCATCTGGAGCAGCGCCTTTGTTTTTTAAATTGGCACGCGCATTCCCCGATGCCATTCCTGCTACCGTTGATCCATGGGCGGTGCCTACCTCCAGGCTGGTGCAAGTTCCTGCGTTGATGGACGAGCTGTCCCATACGACTCCGTAATTGTAGGGCTGCGGTGGGTTGGCACCGTTCACGCTATGGTCCCAATACCGTAGGACTCGGGTTTTACCGTTGTTCAACCGGAAATCTTGGTGGTTAAAATCAATGCCTTGGTCCACCACCCCAATAATTACGCCTTTGCCGGTGTAACTCGTATCCATGCCGTTCAGTCCTTGCTGAACCAAGTTGATTTTATGCTTAACCATCGCGCTGTCGGCCATCGCTTGCGGATTGGAAACCGCAAAGTATATTCCTGAAAGTTTGGGTGTCCCGTCGGGGTTTAATACCGTTTGAGGATCTGCGTTAAAATACAGGTATTGGTTGGTTGCTTGTTTTATTGTAATGCCCAATTCGTCGAGCATCCTTTGATTTTCAGCGGTATTGTTGGCACTTAAACATATTTCGGTTTGTGGGTGATCTTGTCCGTATTGTTGAAGTGTGAAATAGGTTGTGTGGGCTCGCTGCGCATGAAGCGTTGTTGCGAAGTTTCCCAAAAGTACGGTGCAACAAAGAATGACGAATGCGTTGATTTTTTTCATAATGACCACGAATTTAAAGGTCAGAAGTAAAAATAAACTATTTTTGGGAATTAAATTGATTTAAACCTTTAACGCATGAAATTTCAGCAAGCTCTAGCATCCGCTTTTTTTACGGTTTTTACGCTTACCTTCTTCGCACAACCGATCCCTGGAACCCTCAATTGGTATAACGGAACGGGAACGGGAATGTCCACAGAATTGGCCTATAAGAAAATTTTGAAGAAGCGTAAGTCTACGCCAGTTATTGTTGCCGTTATCGATTCCGGAGTTGACCTTGAGCATGAAGATTTAAAAGGTAAAATCTGGATTAACACCAAAGAAATTGCGAATAATAAAAAAGACGACGACGGAAACGGATACGTTGACGATGTATACGGTTGGAATTTTTTAGGGAATGCCAAGGGTGAAAACCAGGATAAGGCCCGCCTCGAAAAAGCGCGTATCGTGAAAAAATATGGCGATAAATTTGATGGAATCGATCCCGGGAGCCTAGCCTACGATCCCATCCATGAAATGTACGTAAATGCTGAAAACTCGCTCAACGAGGACCTGAATCAATACGAAGAATACCGCGGCATGATAGGAACCGGCATGTTCGATAAAGAAACCGAAGATTACCTGAAGGATCAACTGTTTTACAATTTAAACGTGGATTACGACGATCGATCCTTGATTGGTGACAATCCGGATGATTTTACAGATAAATATTACGGCAACGGAAATGCCGAAGGTCCTGATGCCTTGCACGGAACCCACGTTGCAGGTATCGTAGGCGCTTTGCGCGGAAACGGTAAAGGAGGTGACGGCGTTGCCGATGCTGCGGTAATCATGTCGGTCCGTACCGTGCCTAACGGCGACGAACACGATAAAGACGTGGCTTTAGCCATTCGTTATGCAGTCGATAATGGCGCCAAAGTAATCAATATGTCGTTCGGCAAAAGTTTTTCCCCATACCAAGATCAGGTGCAAGAAGCCATTGCTTATGCTGCCTCGAAAGATGTTCTAATGATTCATGCCGCCGGAAATGATGCGTCTGACATCGATTACACCGACAATTTCCCTAAGAAGCCTTATTACAATTACGAAGATTCTTTGAACCGTAAATTATTTTTAAACATTGGCGCCAATACGCGGAACACCGGTGAGCAATTGGTCGCTTCGTTTTCCAACTACGGCGCATCCGAAGTGGACGTTTTTGCACCCGGGTTTGAGA
Source organism: Bacteroidota bacterium (assembly GCA_046046325.1). Classification (GTDB taxonomy): domain Bacteria; phylum Bacteroidota; class Bacteroidia; order Flavobacteriales_D; family Crocinitomicaceae; genus UBA952. The sequence goes on along the minus strand of JBJOJZ010000145.1, from coordinate 4,254 downwards.
TTTATAACAGCGTACCTCAAAGCGATTACAAAAATTTGCAAGGCACCTCAATGGCGGCACCTATGGTTGCGGGAGTTGCTGCTCTCTTAAAATCTCGCTTTCCTCAAGCGACCATGTTGGAAATCAGCGATGCAATAACAAGAACCGTTCAGAAATACGATGAACTTTCCGATAAGTGCATTACAGGTGGTGTGGTGAATGTATATAATGCAGCTAAATACCTCCAGAACTTGTACAAGTAATATGAGATTCACGCTCTTAGCGTTGTTTTTTTGGGTCGGTTTTGTCTTTTTTGCCCAGAAAAAAGCAAACAACAGTTCGGCTCGAATTTCTACCGAAGAACGGTTGAATTTGCTATTGGATACATGGCATAAAAACGCAACGCTAGCGCAATTCGAGGCTTACTTTGCTGCAACGACTGAGGATTTTATTTTTTACGGAACGGCACCTGCGGAAAAATGGGACAAAGCAGGATTTAAGGCTTTTTGCAAACCTTATTTTGATAGTACCAAAACATGGAAGTTTGTTCCAAGCAATCGCGTTTGGCATTTTTCGGATAATGGAAAAACGGCTTGGTTTGATGAGGATTTAGAGACGTGGATGCTGGATTGTCGAGGCAGCGGTGTGTGCACAAAAACCCGAAAAGGTTGGAAAATTGCTTATTACAATCTGAGTGTTGTTATTGAAAATGAAAAAATCAAGGAATTCATTGAGATAAGAAAAAATTAAGTGACCCTTCGAGAACTTCAAATCCAATTTCACGGCCAATTAAACACTCTTTACGACTCCGACGAGCTTGCGAACGTTTGGAAATGGTGGATATGTGAACGGTTAAATTTCACCCCCATGCAAGTAGTCCAATCGATGGAGGATGTGCTTACTGAGCAACAAATACTACAACTCGAGTCGGATTTAGTGCGTTTTTCAAAACGAGAGCCTTTACAATACATCTTAGAAAACACTGAATTTTATTCCCTAAAGTTGAAATGTTCTCCAAGCGCATTGATTCCAAGACCAGAAACTGAAGAATTAGTGCATTGGATTTTGGAAGAAAACAGCGACTTTTTAACCCATTTTTTGGATATTGGAACAGGTACGGGTTGCATTCCCTTAGCGGTCAAAAATCAACGGCCAAGTTGGAACGTTTCTGCCCTAGATTGCTCCGAGAAAGCTCTTGAATTGGCCCGAGAAAACGCTTTAATTCATTCCCTGGATTGTCTTTGGATCAACTTTGACCTATTGAAGGATGGAAACTTCCCAATGGTTCATCCCATAACTATAATTAGTTCGAATCCGCCTTATATCCCTTGGAAAGAAAAGGAAAAAATGGCATCGCAAGTAAAAGATTTCGAACCCAACATCGCTTTATTTGTGTCCGATGATGATCCGATCATTTTCTACCGAAAAATCATCGAATTTAGCCTGCAGTATGGTGCGCCAAATGTGAAAGTATACGTAGAAATTCATGAGAATTTATCAAAGGAATTAGTTGATTTATTTCAAAGAAATCAATTTGCTAACATCGAGTTAAGGAAAGATTTACAAGGAAAGGAGCGCATGATAAGAGCACAAAGATTATCTTTATCTTGTGAAACCTGAGGAAGCCCGAGAACGCATTGCCTTACTGACCAAGGAAATCAACTACCACAACCGTTTGTATTACGTGGAGGCAACTCCTGAGATTTCCGACATGGCTTTTGATGCCATGCTCCACGAGCTTGAAAAACTTGAAAAACTTTTTCCTGACTTTGCTTCGGATAACAGTCCAACTAAGCGAGTGGGTGGGGATATCACCAAAAAATTCACAACCGTCGCACACGAATTTCCGATGCTTTCGCTCTCAAATACCTATTCCGAAGAGGAAATTAAAGAATGGGTGCAACGAATTACTAAAGCAGGCCTAGAGAACTTAACTTTTGTCTGCGAACTAAAATACGATGGGGTGGCCATCGGTTTACGTTATGAAAACGGAGAACTCGTGCGAGCAGTTACCCGGGGCGATGGAGAAAAAGGCGAAGATATTACAATGAATGTTCGTACGATTAGAACCGTTCCTTTAACCTTAATGGGAGATTTTCCGGATAAATTTGAAATTCGAGGAGAAGTAATCATGCCCATCGAGGTGTTCAATAAGTTGAATGAAGAACGCGAAATGGCAGGTGAAGATCGTTTTGCAAATCCTCGTAATACCGCAGCAGGCACCCTGAAATTGCAGGATTCTTCGGTGGTAGCTAGCCGTGGTTTAGACACCTATCTTTACGGTGTTTATGGCCAAGATCTTCCTTTTTTGTCGCACTTCGATGCGGTAAAAGCTGCTGCAACCTGGGGTTTTAAAACGCCCCCTGAAAACCAAGGATACATTAGCTGTTGCGATTCGATCGAAGGAGTCATGGATTTTATACAATATTGGGACGAGCAACGCCATTTTTTGCCCTTCGAAATTGATGGAATAGTAATTAAAGTAAACTCCTTTGAGCACCAACGAAAACTGGGTTTTACGGCCAAGTCGCCTCGTTGGGCTACCGCTTTCAAGTTCAAAGCCAAACAAGTGGTGACGCAATTGCTATCGGTTGATTTTCAGGTAGGAAGGACAGGAGCAATAACGCCGGTGGCAAACCTTGCGCCGATACAGTTAGGTGGAACTACCGTTAAACGTGCCTCCTTACACAATGCGGATCAAATTGAGAAATTGGATTTGCATGTAGGGGATTTTGTGTTCGTAGAAAAAGGAGGCGAAATTATCCCGAAAATTGTTGGTTTAAACCTAAGCCAGCGCCACAACGATGCGCAAAAAATTCAGTTTTTGGAAAATTGTCCAGAATGCCATACAGCATTGGTGCGTAAAGAGGGAGAAGCCCAACATTTCTGCCCGAATGAACTCCATTGCGCACCACAGGTGGTAGGAAAAATCCAACACTTTGTAAGCCGTAAGGCCATGAACATTGACGGTATAGGGGAAGAAACGGTGGTTCAATTGTTCGAAGCAGGACTCATCAAATCCGTCTCCGACCTGTATTCGTTGTCCTACGATTCCTTGATTAACCTTGAACGTATGGCGGATAAATCGGTGGAAAATTTACTTAATGGAGTTCAGGAAAGTAAAAAAATCCCATTCGAACGAGTCCTGTTTGCTCTAGGTATTCGGTATGTGGTTGAGACCGTTGCTAAGCGCCTTGCTCAATCATTTCAAACCATGGATGCCCTAATGAATGCTTCGCTCGAAGAATTGTTGGAGGTCAACGAAATCGGAGAACGTATCGCACAGTCCGTGTTGGAGTTTTTCAACCAAGCAGATAACCGCAATACCGTCGAGGAGCTGAGGAATTACGGACTTCTTTTTGAAATAGAACGAAAAGCGTTGCATTCTACTGTTTTGAAAGGAAAGTCTATCGTGGTAAGCGGTGTTTTTGACCGTGTTTCAAGGGAAGAAATCAAGGAATTGATTGAGCTAAATGGTGGAAAAAATGTGAGCTCGGTATCCTCGAAAACCGATTTTTTGGTTGCAGGTGAAGGTATGGGACCTTCAAAAATGAAGAAGGCAACCGATCTAGGCGTACAGCTGTTAAACGAACATGAATTTTTAACTTTGATTGGCTATGGGAAATAAAAGCCTTTGGGGAACGACAAAATCGTTATTGGTCGTGTTAAACTATTCCAATGAAGCACAATTGAAGGAATATCGAAAAGCGCTCGACCAGATTCTGGATAAAAGCCACGTTAAAAAGCTTACGATTATCGTCATTGTGCCCAAAGAAGTGGACAAAGCTACCTTGCTACCACATTTCTTGATTTATTACCACAGTCCGAATGATTTTTCATTTTGGGGTAAACTGAAAGACGTTTTGTTGTTGCAGGAACTTGAGAAAAAATACGATATGTTGCTGTGGATAGGCTCCAATGAACATAAGCTCTATGAAACGGTGAATACTACGGATTGCAACAAGAAAATCGGGGTTAATTGCTCAGATGCTGCATTTTTCGATATGGAAATCTCCACGCAAACAGAGCAACCTGGAGTCCTCCTCAATTATGTGATTAATACCATCAATAAAATAGAAATCTATGAATAATATCTTTACCGGAAGCGGTGTTGCCTTGGTTACTCCCTTTGATGCAAGCATGCAAGTAGACTTTGATGCCTTGAAACAACTAGTGGAATTTCAGAAGGAAAACGGCACGGATTTCTTAGTGGTTCAAGGGACTACTGGAGAATCTCCAACGTTAAGTGCTGAGGAAAAACGTGCCATCTTGGAT
>JBJOJZ010000142.1:0-9709 GCA_046046325.1 Bacteroidota bacterium | reverse complement strand
TATCCAAAAGGCAAATGGTTAAATCGATATCGCTGCAAACGGTGGTAATGATCGGATAAGGATAAACCACCAAAGAAATTGGAGTTACTGCGAAGGCACTGCAACCGAAGGTTTCACCGAGCACGGTTAAAGTGTCACCGTTATTCAAGGTTCCAACAAAATTATTGTTGTTGGAGTTCGGTCCAATCGGCTGAGAATTAACATAAAATTGATAATTGTTTGCCCCTGTTGCGGTTGCATTTACTAAATCCCCTACACAAATTTGATTCCCACCAGAATTCGAAATGTTTACGTTAGGGTAATTGAAAACATTAAAAAGCAGCGACGGTGAATAATCAGAACAGTTTTGATTGTACCCAAGTACTTCGACGAGGTCATTATCTTGTAAATTATTGAGCGTTAAATTAGGATTCGAAGTGGCGGGCCCTTGCGAAATACCGTTAACAAAAAACTCATAACTAGTGGCCCCACTTGCCGTAAATAACACAGGAGTACCAACGCACAACGCCAAATCCAATTCGGATGAGGTTAAACTTGTTTGAGGAGTTTGGTTAACCGTGAAAGGGGGTAAAATATTGGTGTTAGAGCATCCAAGATTCGAAATGCCGATTACCGAAACAACATCGCCGTTAACCAGGCTATTGATTTGTTGCGTATTCGATCCCGACAGCACGCCATAATTATTTCCGTTTACTTGAAATTGATATTGTGAAGCACCTGTTGCCGTAAATGCAATAGTTTGTCCGCTGCATAACGCATTACCTGCCGCCGAAGAACTCAACGACACCGTGGGATTAGGGTTAATTTGGATCGCAACTGAAGATTGATTTGAACATCCACTTGAGCTTCCAATCGCTTGAAGTACATAGGCTCCTGGAGGATATGATTGCATAGGAACCGTATTTTGAGCTCCAGGAGGGTATAACAACTGTCCGTTCATAACCATAGAGTAACTAGAGGCTCCATTCGCTTGATAAGTAACATTATCCCCTTGACAAAAAAGATTGTTTGGGTCATTACTTGTAATGGTAACCGTGGGTATGGGGTTGACCGTAAAGGTCATTGGAGCAGAAACCGAGGTACATCCCAGTGAATTACCCAAGGCAGTAATTGATTGACCATTAGCGAAGCCATTTGATGTATATACGTTAATATTGCCAAGATTCCCCTGAGAAATTCCATTCAAGAAAAATTGATATTGATTGGCGCCAGATGCCGTAATGGATACCGTATCACCGGAGCAAAAAATATTATCAAGATCTGAACTTTGTAAAGTAACCACTGGAATAGGGTTCACTTGAACCGAAATTGTCGAACTGTTAGCTGCACAAGAATTAGCGCCTACGCCTTGAATGTACAGCGAATTGGTTCCAACCGGCAATACTGGAGTAAAGGATGGTGATGCCTGTGGTGCGCCTAAAGGAGTACCGTTTAGAACAAGTTGATACTGTGCGGCACCCGCACCATTGATCCCAATAGATTGACCGAAACACAAGGTGTTTTGGGGATTATTCGAAAATATAGGAACATTCGGTAAAGGTAAAATGGTGAATGGAATTTGGTCTGTTACAGAACATCCATTAGTAGTACCTGTAACTGAAACACTCTGTCCGTTGGAAAGAGCATTGGTCGTGAATACGTTAATTGGACTAGGAATTCCTTGAGAAACTCCTCCAACAAAAAACTCGTACTGGGTTGCACCGGAGGCATTAAAAACCACAGTAGTTCCCTGACAAACAGTGGAATCAGCGTCATTGGAAGTTAAAGCCGTTGTAGGTAAAGCTAACACTTCAAATACAACAGTATCGCTGTAATTGGTACAACCATTAAAATAGCCTGATACATACAAATTATCATTATGAACCAAACCACTGGTGTTGAAAGAATTGGTAGAAGCAAGTGGACCCGTGGGCAAACCATTTAGAAAAAATTGATAGAGAACCCCTCCGGTTGCATTAAAATTAACATTCGTTCCTTGACAGATGGATGTATCAAGGTCGTTAAATGAGAGCGTGATATTAGGCAATGGATTTACAACATATCCAAAAGACTGAGCAGAAAAAGCGGAACATCCAGCACTGGAAATTCCCAAAACCTCTACGGTATCAAACGAAACCAAACCAGAAGCTGTAAAGCTAGCACCTCCCACAGGAGAAACAGGAACATTGTTTACATAAAACTGATAGGTAGATGCCCCTCCTGCCGTGAATGTTACACTTTGGTTGGCACACAAAAGATTTCCGCCGGACGATTCAAGAAGGCTTACTATAGGTAAAGGATTGACTGTTACTGTAATAGCATTTGAGGTATCTAAACATCCCGTCGATGTAAATTTCCCAACCACTTTCACTACATCACCGTTATTCAGGCTGCTGCTGCTAAAGGTGGGGTTTGCAGTAAAAGCCGTGACAGCAACATTATTCACCAAAAAACGATACTGTTGGGCCCCAGATCCTGTGAATGAGATGGAACCTTGGGCACAAATCGTGTTGTCAATATCGTTGGATACGAGCCCAACATTGGGGACAGGGTTTACGGTAAAAACATACGACGGTTGAGAACTGCTTGCACAAACCCCTTCGATGCTCATAAAGGTTAGTGTATCATTATTTTGAAGAGAAGAAGTTTGGTACAATGTATCATTCGAAGAAGGCGGATTGTTCAACAAATTCCCGTTTAGATACCAAGCGTATGTATTGGTATTATTTGAGCTTCCAATATCGAAGGAAACCAAAGAGCCTTGACAAATCGTAGTATCTGCATCGGAGCAAATCACAAAAATATCGGGATTACTAATCTGAATGGACGTTATTGCCGTGTCGACGCAAAAATTAGAATATTCGGCGATCATCATTACGTTGAAAGATCCATAGCCCGCAAATATGTGGGCATTGGTGTCCGGCACTCCATTGATTACTAGAACGCTATCACCGGCACATGGCGTGCAAGGAGTTGGAATTCCAACATACCCAGAGTCCGCGTAAAAGGTATTGGTTCCATCCCCAAAATACCAAAGAAAACTTACATCATTAGGGTTCCCCGAAAAACTCGTTGAGGTATTGGTAAAAAACGTTGTATCGTTGTAACAAAATGGACCGTTCGCTACAAACGAAGCCGAAACGGCGGGAGTTGCTGACAAATTCCAATTGGCTATCGCCGCAGCAGCTCCTGAATTGGTTGAAAAGTACGCCGTGAATGTGGCGGTACCTGAGGCGCCGACCGAGGTAAAATTAACACAGTTTGCGGTAACATTTCCAGGAGTATTTTTAACGAAAAGAGCAGGCGTTGCATTATTACTTGAATATAAGTAAATGGAATCTTGACAATTTCCATTCAGGATTAAACTGTCCAAAATCGTTTGTGTAGAAGCTCCTTGAATTTGCACGTAACTTCCAGCTAATATTCGCAACTTCTTAAAAACATTATTCCCCTCAATTTTTTGAGGCTGATTCAATGCTACGCCCCCCGTATTGACCACGTACTTTGGAAAATACAAATTCACTTCATTGAACGAGAGATTAGCCGTTCTAAGGTTGTTTTCAGAGGATTGTGATCCAATGTAAATGATGGAGTTACCGGCAAAAAACTGAAAATTAGCCGTTGTACCAACGGTGGTAAAGTTACGGTGTATGTTGACGTGGGAATTACCCAGTCGAACTCGTTGAAAGGTACTTGCTAATTGATTATTCACTGAAAAATATCCAAAATCTGCGTCAAAATTCATGGTGTTGAACCCACCATTGAAAATGGAGAAATTAACGGTATCTGTCATAACCAATGGATCGGCTAAAATGAGGGAATCTGACGAATCCAGCATGACAACACTAACATTGGTATTGATGACCGAATTGTTGGAAGTTAAGGAAGCTTTGTCTCTGAACAGCAATGAAACCGCATTTGAAGCTTTATTTAAACTCAGTTGTTGATCGAGAATTACGTTTCCGTAAGAAGAGGTGTTGGACTGAATTAATCCCACCGTTGGCTGATTGATGTTCGACCAATTCATATAAGCGAATTCCGGTGAACCGTTAAAGTTAACCTGTTGATTCGGCAAATTAAACGACAACGCATCAAAATAAATCGAATCCAAAATAGTTGGTAAACAGGTGGTAGGTAAACCTCCACTGCTTAAAGACCAATGCGCAGGATCTGTATAGTTACCGCTGTTTCCTATCCAATAAAAAGCCGCACCCACATACTGCCAACCAAGGGATTGATTCGAGGTGTCTGAAAGAGCCACTAAATAGGATTGACCTGCTGTTGATAGGGCTGTTACACGATTGATGGTTAGAAATTTCGACCGAAAAACCGGAAACCCATTTTTGACGATTTTAGCCGCAGTACCTGCCATGTTTATTGATCGAATAAGGGTTTTGCTGGAACAATTCCCTGCAACCACTAAAGAGTCAACCATGAGTGTATCTCCGTTGTTGATTCTCAAGGTATTACCAGCAGGCAATGACTTAAGCAGGTTTACTTGATTATTTCCTGAAATATCCAAAGGTCCATTGGTTGTGCGAACCTCATGATAGTTCAGACCTCCTCCGTTAAAAATAGACGTCGATAAACTACCAAAAACAATCTGGCTTGAGGCTGAATTCAACGAATAATTGGTTCCACCAAAAGACCAAGTGGTTCCTGTCAAGGAAACGGTAGATCCGGTTAGATTTAACAATCTATTTGAGGACCCCAAAGAGTAAAAATCGGAAAATTGAACGGGTGTTGACTGAAAGGAAAGCGTTCCTGAATTTAGAAATACATCGGCGTTCGATTGGAAATTTGAGGCTGTAACCAAAGCCGTTCCGTTGAAATGAAAGTCATTTGTCCAGAGTCGACCGTTGGATTGAATGGTACCAATCGTTGAATTGATCATTTTCCAATAGCCCGTCCATGCTCCAAACGATGGATTTGGATTAGCCACAACGGAATTAGACACCTCTATAAAAGGCAAAACCGATGAAAATTGGAAAGCACTTAGAGCCGAGCTAAAATCAAAAACCGCGACATTGATCGCAACATCTAAAGTAACCACCGAAGCATTGGTTAGACCTGAACTTCCATCAAAATAAACCGTAGAACCCGCAACGGGAATTGTGCCGCTTGCAATTCCCCCCGATGTTATGGACCAATGATTCCCATCCGACCAAGAACCGGAACCTCCTATCCAATAAAAGGATTGTGCGTGGAAAGATGAAAAAATGAAGGAAACGAACGCAATAAGAAAAATCCGCATGAAGTCTTTTGGCGGCAAAAGTAAAACAAAAAATACACTTTAACCGTCGAATGATTCAGGTTTAACACAAAAGCCAGAATTCTTTGAAAAACTTGAATTATTCAGGAAATATATTCAATGAATCGCCTAACTTTGCAGCCATGAATTGTGGAAAATCGTTTTTATCTATCCCTCATTTAACGGGAATTTGCTTCTTACTTCTTTCGCTACTAGCTGTAAATCAAGCTTTTACCCAGGCTACAGGTCAAGCAGCGCTCGAACCAACGCAATGCGAGGCTCCGTTGAAATTAATTCGTGTTCCTGAAGGATTTGAAGAATCTCAAGCCTTTAACGGCTATATTCACCTCCAAACGGCGACCTCCATCGTCATGACCGAGGTGAAAAATGTGAACTACCTGCGGTTGTGTAGTGGTATGACACCTGACTACTTCAACAGCAACGGTTTGAACTTTGTAAGTGAAGGTGAGTTTGTTTCCCAGCACAAGGTGAGCGGTAAATTCTATAAATCGAAATTCATCTTAAACGAATTGCCACACATTCGCTACATGGTATTCAGCGGTGATTTGAACCACACTTTATGGTTAAGCATAACGTACCCTGAAATGTTCGAACCTGTCATCGAAAAGGAGCTTCAAGGAATCTTTCAATCCATCAAAACCACTGTTGAAGATGAAAAATAGTCTATTCCTGATCCTTGTCGTTTGCGTGGGTTCTGTAGTGTTCTCCCAGCAGCAGGTGATTAATCATACCGTGCCTTTTGCGACCACTAACCAAAATATGTGGGGCCCCAACAACAACCAATTTTCTATAGATCAAGAGATTAGCATTTTCAATGTACCCTGGAACACCAGTTTTAATACGGGTAATTCCATGATTGGAACTGTGGCTGGGTTCTCTTTTGGGGCAGCCTTGCAAGGATCGATTTCAGGGGTAATCGGAAGTAAAATCAGTTTACAAGGTTTTACAACAGGAACGCTGGATGTAGATTATCCCATTGATGCTACCATCACTACCCCAGCTAATAATACGTATGATCAAGGAGATACAGTAACGGTAACTACCGATTACGTGCTTGACCCAAGTGCAGAAATTAGCTCCTTTTATCCATCTGCTGGAGAAGCAAAGTGGGATCTCTACTTTCAACTTGGGGCGTCGGCAAGTGCAACCGTTTGTGTTTTCAGTTGTGCTACATTTCCCATTATTCCCGCCTTCAATACCGGGTTAGTGAACATTAACTTGGTAACCGTCAATGCTAGCGGAGTATCTATGCTCAACGGACTTTTTACGCAACAATTCCTGCCCTATCCCTTTCCTCCGGCTTTAGAGGACTACGGGATTACAGGATTTGTAACCATTCCCTATGTTAGTACCACGAGTGTAATTAACAACAAGGACATCCAAGCTTGTGGTGATTCCACCTATTTCAATTTCAACGTGGATGTTTTTGACATGATTGGCGCCATGAACATTCCGTATGTGAGTACCTTTTTTGCAAACCTTGCTGGATCGCAGAACTTCGGCATTGCCGTGGTAAGTTGGAATTTTTTCAGCACCAATTTTGATGCGAACATCACCAACCATCAGTGCTTTGATTTTGATCCTACGGTTTACGTAAGTTTCAATTTTCCGGTTCCTGTTGCTTACCGAATTATAAATCCCATTACGAACGTCGCCTCACCCTGGCAAAACAGCAGTATTATCAATTTTGAAGTCGGTAAAACGTTACAATACAAGTTCCCGTGCTATTTTGAAACCGTTAATATTACCCCAACCTACACGATTAACGGTCAAATTACCAACCACACCTATGACGAAGTAACGTTTGACTTGGTCATGAGTGCCCTTGGGTTCGGTTTTACCATACCTGCGGTTCAAATAACCCCGGCCATTTATGTTCCTTCGGTTTGCATTCCTATTTATTACCCATGCGGTGCCTATTGGTTTGGCATCAACTGGTGTTCAACTCAGGCATGTACTCCAGCGTTTACCATACCTGCCATTGGTTGGGGAGGTTATACCTATAACATTGGTCCGCTTTGGTCTACAACCATTCCTATTGGGTCCTTTTCGTACGACTGGTTTAATCAAACGTGGTCTTTGGGAGGGTTTCAAGCGTACAGCTTTAGTCCGTTTTCAATGACTGCCAATGTGCTTTCTGCAACGGCGAGCGCAACCCCGGTTAGTTGTCATGGTGGTTCAGATGGCTCCGTAGCTCTTTCTTTTAACCATGTGGCGTATCCATTAACGTATTTGTGGACGAATGGATCTACTTCTCCATCCTTGTCCAATGTATCAGCCAATGCATATCAAGCGCAAATTATTGACGCGAATGGATGTCAATTACTGACGGGTGCTACCGTTACCCAACCTGCCTACCCTCTGCAAGCAAATTTACAAGTGACCGATGTTCCATGTTTTAATAGCCCCAATAACGGAGCGATTAATGCGACCATCTCTGGAGGTACAGCTCCCTATTCCTACAGTTGGAACAACGGTGCAACGACTGAAGATTTGTCGAATATTGCAGGTGGAAGCTATTCATTAACGGTTACCGACGCGAATTCATGCGTTTTCGTAGTTAATGCAACCGTTGCCGTCCCAAGTGGCATTACACAAACGGCCGTTTCTTCAAGTGTAAGCTGTTTTGGAGGCAACAATGGCGCATTGGATGTATCGGTCAGTGGAGGAAATTCCCCTTACAGTTATTCATGGAATAGTGGGCCAACAACGCAAGATCTTGTAGGCCTCGCAGCGGGGAATTACACGCTAACCGTTACCGATGCGAACAATTGTACGGATCTTCAAACATACAGTGTTGCTCAACCCGTTTCAGCTGTTTCAGTTAACGGTATTGTCACCAACGTTGGTTGTTTTGGAGGAAATACGGGGGCTATTGACATAACCCCTTCAGGAGGCACACCGGGTTATTCTTTCCAATGGAGTAGCGGTAACGGAACTATAATGCCTCAAATTACCGAAGATTTAGCGAATCTGTCCAGCGGAAATTATTCAGTTACTGCCATCGACGCAAACGGCTGCACTGCGACCCTCACGTCCACGATTTCCCAGCCTGCACAACCCCTGCAAAGTGCTGGACTAATAACCCAAGTTAGTTGTTTTGGAGGCACAAATGGTGCAGTACAACCTGGTATTTCAGGAGGAACAGGGCCTTATTCGTACGCTTGGTCCAATGGATCAACCTCCCCTTCTTTGACGAATGTTAGTGCAGGAAACTACTCGTTGGCACTTCTTGATGCAAATAATTGTGCTTCATCCTTTAATTTTACGATAACGCAGCCTGCTTCGGCATTGACCGTTGCTCTTAACGGGTCTAATGTATTATGCTTTGGGGCATCAACTGGAGCCATAGGTTCCATTGTCAATGGTGGAACGGCTCCATATCAGTACTTATGGAGCAATGGAGCAACAAGTGCAAATATTACGAACCTTAGTTCTGGCAACTACAGTTTAACCGTAACGGATAATAAAGGATGTGTTTCAACGCAAAGCGTTGCAGTAACTCAGCCTGCAGCGCCACTTAACGTAACCAACCAAGCTACCATGGTTGATTGTTTTGGAAATCTCTCTGGGTCGATTAACGCAACGATTGTCGGAGGTACGGCACCTTACACATCCGTTTGGATTAATCAAAATTCACAAATTTATTCATCTTCGTCCGAAGACCTTTCAGGTGTAGGCATTGGGAATTACTTGACGATTGTTACCGATAATAATGGTTGCATCGATTCCGCAAGTTCTATTATCACACAGCCGAACCCTATCAACATTACCCATACTCAAATCGATGTTGTTTGTTTCGGTAACGCTACCGGTGCTATAAATGCCACCGTAATCGGGGGTACATTACCGTATAATTTCTCGTGGAATAACGGATCTAATTCTGAAGACATTAATGGTCTAGCAACAGGTAATTACACATTAATCGTAACAGATGACAATGCGTGTACCGACTCCTTGAACGTTTCGATTTCTCAACCTCTTGCACCGCTTACAGTAACAACCGAATCATCCGCGGTTGATTGTTTTGGAGAAGCTACGGGATCTGCCATGGCAAATGTTGTAGGAGGAACCGCTCCTTATCAATACACTTGGAGCAATGGTTCCAACAATCCTACCATAACCAACCTAAGTTCCGGAGTATATACAGTTCTTGTTACAGACAATAATGGCTGCAGTTCTTTCAGCGGTGCAAACATTAATCAACCTCAGCAGGGCATGAATCTTGCGATTAATGTGACAGACCCAACATGTTTTGGCTACCAGAACGGAAGCATTGAAATGACCATCACTGGTGGCACTCAACCCTATTACTTTACTTGGGGGAATGAAAACTATGTTCTGTTAAATAATCCAAGTGAGCGATTGGATTCTATCGTGAAAGGGTCTTATTTGTTCATTGTTACCGATGATAAAGGCTGTAAAATTGATACCATTGTTCAAGTGAATGAACCTACG
>JBJOJZ010000118.1:0-5706 GCA_046046325.1 Bacteroidota bacterium | reverse complement strand
AAACTGCCGTAGGCATCTTCCACACGAATCAGAGTTAGGGTAACCGGAAGGGGCTGTGATGCATGAAAGGAACGATTAACAATACAAATACTTGATTTGGTTTGATATATATGGCTTTCATATTTTGGATTGGCTAAAAAAGACAGGGCTCCGAATTGACCTTCTTCGATTTTTGCCAACTGATTTACGCAAACGCTAGCATCGCCTTCGACGGTACCTTGCAACAATTCAGCAATTTGTTGTGCGCTAAATTCCATACTTCAAAGGTATTTATTATAACTATACTCCTTTCTTCTCTCATCGCTATTTATCAACAAATTTTGCCTAGTAAAAACTACAACAAGGAGGCTAGGGGTCAATAGTTACATCGATAATTTCAATTTTCTCTTGATACCATTTCGTTTTCAAGAGGTAGGTTTTACCTTTTGGGTTGTTTAGCGCACTCCATTTAAAATAGGTGCAAGGAGCATTTGAGTCAAACGTCGTTTTGCCCGCGTCCAAGGTGCCGCTCTTCAAAAACAGGTTGGTGAACTTTTCAGGAGCCTCGTTGGAACGCATGCCTGGTATATCCACAAGGGCCAATTTCCCAGAGAACCAGTTTTTTTTCTTGAAAAGTAAGGGCTTGGCAATGCCCGAGAGTCGTTGGTATTTTTTGGGGTCTTGATGCTTAAAATCTGCATCAACCACTACGCTTTTCTCACGGTAAGCAATCAGGCAATTGAAGGATTTTAGCTTTCCTAAATTCCCATTGAAATGGTATATTTTTTCATTTCCATGCCGCTTACTTTCCGTGAATGAAACGGTGGCATTTTCAAGGAATGTTTGAAGATCTTTTGCCTTGATTTTGTGCTTGTTTAAAAAATCGATATCGGTTGAGTCTACAAACACAATTCTCTCTAGTATTGCCGATTTAACGCGGTTACCAGGGGTCCATGAACACCCTTTCTGGCGGAAGAGTACGATAACGAAAATCAATCCAATTCCAAAGCCAATACCGTAGTATTTAAGCCTCCGCCAAAAGTTATCCATAAATAGGATTGATTAAAGGATTGCGTCGAGTTTCGAGGAAAGCGTCGCCTTAGGAACAGCTCCAACAGAACGGTCCACTACCTCACCATTTTTGATGAATAAAATAGTCGGAATGCTTCTTACCTGGAACTTAGAAGCAACCTCTGCGTTATGATCGACATTCACTTTACCAATAACGGCTCGGCCTTCATATTCTCCGTGTAACTCTTCAACAACAGGACCTATCATTCGGCATGGTCCGCACCATTCTGCCCAAAAATCCACCAAAACAGGCTTGTTGGATTTCATTACTAATTCATCAAAATTGCTATCGGTTATTTCTACTGCCATGATTCTTTATTGATTAAGGATGGACAAATTTACATTTTTTTTTTACGCCATGAATCAATTTAATTCTTCCTGTAAAAAATAGGCGGTTGGAGAGGACGATTTGTACTTTTTCACGAGTTGTTCGGGAGTTCCAGTAGCTATGATCTGTCCTCCTTGGGCTCCGCCTTCAGGTCCCATATCGATGATATAATCAGCCGTCTTAATAATGTCCAAGTTGTGTTCGATGACTAAAACCGTATTTCCTTCATCGACAAGTCTTTGGAGCACATTTAAAAGCATTTTTATGTCTTCAAAGTGTAGTCCTGTAGAAGGTTCATCCAACAAATAAAGGGTTTTTCCTGTTGCACGCTTCGTGAGTTCAGAGGCCAATTTGATGCGTTGTGCTTCACCTCCGGATAAGGTAGTTGAGGCTTGACCTAGAGTTATATATCCTAAACCGACACTGTCCAAGGTTTGCAGCGTTCGGTGGATTTTAGGTTGATTTTCGAAAAACGAAACGGCTTCTGCAATAGGCATGTTTAACACATCAGAAATGTTTTTGCCCTTGTATTTAATTTGCAAGGTTTCACCGTTATAACGTTTACCCTGACAGGTTTCACACGTGACGTAGACATCCGGCAGAAAATTCATCTCGACCAACCTTAAACCTCCACCGTTACAGGTTTCACATTTTCCACCGCTCACGTTAAAGGAAAATCGACCGGGTTTGTAGCCTCTGATTTGTGCCTCCGGAAGTGCTGCGAAAAGGCTTCGAATTTCATCAAACACTTTCGTGTAGGTTACGGGATTTGATCGAGGAGTACGTCCAATGGGACTTTGGTCGATACAGATAACCTTATCGATATGTTCCAACCCAGTAACACTATCATAGGCCAATGCTTGCATTGCACTGCCGTGAAAGTGTTTCATCAGCAAGGGGTATAACGTTTGGTTAATTAACGTAGATTTACCACTTCCCGATACCCCAGTCATGCAGGTAAATGTTCCGAGAGGAAGTTTAAATTGCACATTTTTTAAGGTATTACCTCGAGCTCCATTCACGGTTATAAAGGTGCCAGATCCTTTGCGACGTTTTTCTGGGAGATCAATCCGATTTGCACCGTTAAAGTAACCTGCCGTTATGGTCTTTGAGTCTAAAAGTTGTTGCACGTTTCCTTGAAAAACAATATCTCCTCCGTATATTCCTGCCCTTGGTCCGATGTCAATGATCTCATCAGCAGCGAGGATCATTTCTTTATCGTGCTCTACAACGATGACCGTATTTCCGGCATCTTTTAATTTTTGGAGTGCGGTGATTAGTTTTTGATTGTCACGTTGATGAAGGCCAATGGAAGGTTCATCCAATATATACATAACGTTGATGAGTTCCGTTCCAATTTGTGTTGCGAGCCGAATGCGTTGAGCTTCACCTCCCGAAAGGCTTTTGGAGGATCTTCCGAGCGTAAGATATCCCAAACCAACTTCAAGGATAAAAGCAAGTCGCGTTCTGATTTCTTTGATGATTTCAAAACTAATTCTTTGCTGTTCAGGGGTGAATTGCTGTTCGATTTCATTCATCCAAAGGGATAAGTCCGTTAAATCCATATTGGATAATTCACCGAGGTGATACGAGCCAATCCGAAAATGCAGTGCTTCTTGTTTTAAGCGATGACCCAAACATGTTGAACATTTCTTTTTCTCCATGAACTGCTCAATCCATCGAACCATTGTTGGGTCTCCGTCCTCTTTGTATCGAAGCATAAATTGTGCAATTCCTTCAAATCTTTCTTGTAACTCGGTAGGCCCTAATTCCATTCCGTCATTCCCGTAGATTAATAAATTCAGGTCTTCTGTGCTGAATTCCTGCAGCGGGGTGTGGAACGAGTGTCCCATTAACGAGACGACGGCTTGCATTTTTTCAAAAAACCAGTTGTTTTTTACGTTTCCAAGTGGCGCAATCCCTCCTTTAGCAATGGATTTAGAACGGTCTGGAATGATTTTGTCAAGATCAATGGCACTTATTTCTCCAAGACCATTACATGAGGGACAAGCCCCATAAGGAGAATTGAAGGAGAATAGATTAGGTTCCGGCTCAGGATAAGCAATCCCAGTACTTGGACACATAAGGCTTCGGCTGAAATAACTTACTTCATTGGTGTCCCAATCAGAAACCAAAATAAAGCCTGTTCCTACTTTCATTCCGGTGACAATTGCTTGGTATAAACGGTCAGAATCCCCTGAGTTTGCTGAAAATCGGTCGATTACTATTTCGATGTCATGGGTTTTGTACCGATCCAGTTTCATGCCCGGTTTCACGTCTTGGATTTTTCCATCAACACGAACCTTTGTGTAACCCTGACGAATAATTTGTTCAAACAACTCTTTGTAATGTCCTTTTCGAGCCCGTATTTTGGGAGCTAAAACAGCAAATTTTCTTCCCTTGTAACGGTCTTGGATCAAATCAGCTATTTGACGATCGCTGTATTTGACCATTTTTTCGCCGGTTTGCATGGAATATGCCGTAGATGCTCGGGCGAACAACAATCGAAAAAAGTCATTCAGTTCGGTGATGGTACCTACCGTTGAACGAGGGGAGCGCGATACCGTTTTTTGTTCAATTGAAATAACCGGACACAGACCTTCAATTTTATCGACATCTGGGCGTTCCAACCCGCCGATGAACTGACGAACATAGGATGAAAAGGTTTCAATGTATCGGCGTTGACCCTCGGCAAAAAGCGTATTGAATGCAAGAGAACTTTTTCCGCTTCCGCTCATTCCTGTGAGTACAATGAGCTGTTGACGCTTGAAGGAAAGGTCAATATTTTTCAAATTGTGTTCACGTGCGCCATATATATGAACACTTGAATCTTGGGTTCGCATTTTATAAAGGGTGTTTTTGAATGAATTGCGAACGGTCTACAGGAAGTTCAATAGTACAGGGTAGGGAAGGACGTTTAAGCTGATTGCCCAATATCCAAGGATTGAGTATATGAATGATTTTAAGGTTGAAGCCTTTTTTCAAAGACCATTCTGATAAATTGTTAATGGGGGTTGTTATCTTAATTTTTTTGGTTTTATATCGAACATACCGTTCACTTGGTGGAATGTTGAATCCGTAAGATTCAGGGTGCTCAAGGATCAATTTCATGGCCATAATTCTAAAAACATACCTTGAGGTCTCAGGGTTCATTTCGGCATCAAAAAAATGTTGAACCCCCTGTCTAGATAAATCCTGGCTTAGTCCACCTGGTCCTCGGTTGTAGGCAGCACAAGCATTAACCCAATTGCGGAAGAATTGATGATTTGATTTAATTAATCGGCATGCGGCACGCGTACTTTTTTCCAAGTGCAAGCGTTCATCTATTTCAGAATTCATTTTTAGACCGTACTCCGGAGCCGTAAATGGCATAAATTGCCAAAAACCAGCAGCACCTGCGGGGCTCGTGACATTACTTAAATTGCTTTCAATCACACACAAATATTTAAAATCATCGGGTACACCCTCCGAACGAAGTATGGGTTCAATGACTGGGAAATAACGTGCGCTTCGTTTGATACTCAATGAGGTGCTGCTTTGAAAAAAAGCGTTAACCAGTATTTCACGATCCAATCGTTCTCGTATATCTAAATCTTCTAATGAACATGCTTCTCCGAAAAACTCCAACGATTGCGGCGTATCAGGAAGCCAAGTCTTCAAAGGCGCTAGTTGGAGCTCCTCTTTTTTATGAGCGGGATCTGAACATGATAATATACCTACAGAAATACTAAGAATTAGAAGTGCTTTTGGAATTTGGGGTAGGGGATTTAACAACATGGGTTAATCGAAATAAAAAATAAAAGGTGACAAGCTGAGGGGTTATCAAGGGTAATATCCAATAGTTTACCCCAAGATTGTACAAATAAAGCATAACAATACCGAATCCTCCTAAGACGATCGAAATCAAAGAAAAAGTTATCCAAACTTGAACTTCGCTGAATCCGGCATAAAATAAGTGATGAGTTGTATGGTCCTTTCCTCCCTTAGCTGGAGATACCCCGCGTTTAATCCGATTAAACACGACCGTGAAAGTATCTACGAAAGGAACTGCCAATATCATCATGAGCATTAAGGTGCTTAACCAAAAGGGAATTTCGCTTACGCCTTTAAAATCCCAAAGGAGGTATACGGAAAAGAACGCTACCGTATATCCGATTAATTGGCTTCCAGAATCTCCCATGAACAGTTTTGAAGGAGGTTTATTATAGGTTAAAAAACCGAGCACGGACCCAATAAAACCAATTAAAATAAAGACGTATACGTCTAGAACGTTGCAACAAAACCATAGGTTGATGACCATGAATTGGATGAAAATGGCGATTGATACA
>JBJOJZ010000111.1:0-8638 GCA_046046325.1 Bacteroidota bacterium | reverse complement strand
ATAACGGAATACATTTTTGCATTTTTTAAGAACTCGCCTCCAACCACTGATTTTACCACGGCGTCAACCGATTCTTGAAGATTCTTGGCTTTGTATGTATTGATTTCTTTATAAACAGGACTTTTCATGCTTATTTTACCTCCTTTGGAAGTAGCAATCGCATTGTCAACTTGAGATCTGTCTATCCCAGCGTATGTTTTTAATTTCAAATATTCTGTTTTTGTTTCCACATTTCTTGTTGCTATCATGGTTAGTTCACCAGCAGGTTGAACAACATAGTAAGATCCTCCGCAAGATGCTAGGATTGTTGCCATAGAAATTAATCCAATAAGTTGTTTTACTTTTTTCATAGTTTTTAGTTTATTAAATGACGAATATGTCACGAAATTAGTGATAAAAATTAAATATGACAAAAAAGTCATTAAAATTTTACTGCAGTATTTGTCATTTTGTCCATGGCAAAATCCCAAGTGAAGGACGAGGCGTTGTTGAGTGCGATGGTGCAGGGTTTGAAATCGTTGAGAACCGAACGTCAACTAACCCAAGAAGATGTATACAACGATACGGGAATCCATATTTCACGAATAGAAACAGGCAGGGTCAATGTCTCCCTCAGTACTTTGAAAGCAATACTGGACTATTATCAAACATCGTTGAGCCAGTTTTTTCAAAACATCCAACAATAAAAAAGCCCGCCGAAGCGGGCTTTAATTCATATTTCTGTTAATCCTTAGATTTTAGAAACTTTTCCTTGAATCACTTTTCCAGTAACCGTGGTTACACTGTAGTGGTACATTCCAAGCGGTAGAGCTGACATGTCAACGCTGTTGCTGTTGGAAGTCAACGCTAATTTACCATCCGTTCCGTAGATGCTTACTTCCGAAATTTGCTCCGTAGCGTCAATGTTCAAGATACCATTCGTAGGGTTCGGGAACACGTTTACGCTGGCCACTTCTTCTAAGATATTGGCACCACTTGTTCCAACCGATACGTTGTCAATCCAAAATTGGGCATTCGGTACAGCTGGCAACCCTGCAAAAATGGCGTTGTAAGAACTGGTTGCAACAACGGTCATTAAATTGGCCGTTCCAACAGCCCCCTGAATCGCGGTCATTGGTACTGTGGCGCTTGCCCAAGTTTGTAAATTTCCGGTGTAAGCACCGTAGGCTTGGAACAAGATTACATCGTCGTTCATGCCCGCACCCATCGTGTCCGAGAATTGGCATACAATGATTGCGGTATCTCCTGCAGGAATTAATTGCTTGTGGGCAAAGCTCAACGTCATGTTGGCAACGTTCGCCCAACTACCAGCAACTTCTTGCACCATTAATCCAGGGATCGTATCCGAACCCAAACCGAATTGTGCATTTAGCGCAGCATCAACTACGGTTCGCATTTTAGCGGATTGAGTACCCGCAAAAGGAGCCATAACATCCATGGTGTAAAAACCAGGGCCCCATCCCGGACAGTCGGTTGCAACGCCTGGAAGAAGGGGGGTAGCAGTTTGTTCAAAATCCCCGTTTACCACAAGGTTTTGAGCGTTTACAGCGCCGAAAGAGGCTACTGTAAATAAGGAAAGTAACAGTTTTTTCATAATGATTGATTTAAAATGTATAACGAAAGTAGTCAATTTCTAAAAAAAAATTCCTTCGACGTGCAATAACTTTTCCATGAACGGGTGTTTAATTCTCATGGAACGATGATCTCTACATCCACCCTTCGGTTTGATTTTCTTCCATCCGCATTCGCGTTGTCGGCAACAGGCTTCGTTTCGCCGTGGTGTTGAGGTACGATTCGATCGGGAGATATTCCGTTCATGATAAGGAAGTCACGCACTGCATTGACCCGGTTTTTGGATAACCCAACGTTGTAACTTTCCGTCCCCACCGCATCCGTATGGCCTTCTAAGGATAACTTATAGCTAGGATTCATTTTCAACAAATTGACCATGCTCTCCAATTCACCGTAGCTTTCCTTTTTAACGAGGGATTTATCGAATTCAAAAAGCACTGTTTTGGAAATACTCCCGGTGCTAGGAGTTTCTGTAGGAGGAGTGACATCGATTTTTCGGTCGATATATACCGTATCAATTTTGGTCTCGGTAATGAGTACCGTATCGATTTTTTGGATTACTCGAATGATGCTATCGATCTTCACCTTCGAAACGGAGGGCCGCTCAGGTTTACATAGGGTCATTTTCAACATCAGTTCATGCGTCCCGCTGCTGTAGGAGGCAATGTTGGCGATGGGAGCCTCGTAAGCATATCCAAAGAAAAACTTCTCTTTCAACACAATTCCGGCACGTGCTACCACACCAACTTGCGTTCGGAAGCCTGCTCCTAAATGTAGGAATTTCTTGTACTGAGCATCCAAATTGACGTCGACTTGGTTGACATTGTTGATGCTCTTGTACAAGGCATTCGGTCGCAATCCCCATGCGTTGTTGAGTTTTATTTGATATCCCGTTCCAAGCATAAAGTGCGGTCGTTGGCCATAGCCTGGAAGGTTGGCGTAACCGAAATTCGAATAGGTTTTAACCAACTGCTTAACGGTACCAAAAAGTTCCAATGCACCGTTTCGGTAAAAAGCACCAAAATCCGAGGAAATCGCACCAGCGCTTTGATTCCCTCCGTTGACGATCGGATCAAGCAGGTCAAAGGCCACCGCATTTGAAGGGTTAACCCGATAGTTGTTATAACCAATCGATATACCTAAACGCAAGGTTTGGTTTCCGTTCAGGATGCCGTAGGATACGTTCCCCAATGCTGATACTTGTTGTAGCATTCCAATTTTATCCATCATAAACTGTCCTCCAATGCCCCAACGGTCTTTAATTCTTGTGGAAACCAAGAGATGATTGGTAATCGGTGCGCCTTCAATTTTCACCCATTGGTTATGGTGAGCAACGGTAAGCTCCGTGCAGTTGTTCAATCCAGAGGAAGCGGGATTGATGAGAAAGGTGTTGTATCCGTATAAATAGGATTGCGGAACTTGTTGAGCATAGCCCAAGTGTACCACCGCCGTCAATAAAGCAATAATAGGAAGTTTTCTCATGGCTTATTTTTTTAATCGTAACAAGTTGATCGCTCCTTTATACGTCTTTTCGCCGCATTCGATGGAATAAAAATAGACCCCGTCCGGTAAGGGTTCGTTGTTCTTCGATCCGTCCCATTCGTTTTGATAATCCGTTGTTTCGTATAAGGGTTGTCCCCAACGGTTGTAGATTTTAACCGTGCAACCTGCAATTTGGTAGGGATTATCAATTTTCCAGGTATCGTTTTGACCGTCGCCGTTCGGCGTTAAGATATTGGCGATTTCAAAATCACCCGCACACGTAGCTACCGATAATTCCAATTGAGCGATGGAATCGCAACCGTTTTGGTCGCTTAGCGTGTCCGAATAGATACCACTTTGTGTGTAGACGTTTCCACCGAAGGTGTACGATTCTCCTTCACATATGGAAATGTTGATGGTGTTCACCGTAGGCGGATTGATGTAAAGGGCCAAGATGACCACCGAGTCGCATCCGCCGATTCCGTTGAGGGTATCGCTGTAAATCCCTTCCGATGTGAGGTTGATACCGTTAAAATTGTAGTTTCCTCCAGAACAAATCGTTTGGTTGACGAGTGAAGTAATCAACGGTGCGTATTGGAGGTTGGTCAATATTACCGAATCGCAACCGTTGGCGGTAATTAAGGTGTCTAAATAGGCCCCTGGTTGCGTGTAGGCATTCCCATTGATGCTGTAACTGCCTCCAGAGCAAATCAAGATGTTTTGCTGCGCTAATGGAATTGCCGCTAAGAAATTCAATTGAGTAACAATAACGCTATCACATCCTAAAGCCGTTAACAAGGAATCGGTGTAGGTTCCTGATTGCGTTTGAACCGCTCCCTGCAAGAATACGCCCGTTCCTGCACATGCGTTTAAGGTGGTATTCACCGTTACGGGTAAGCAAGGTGTAGCACAACCCGAAGCATCAAAGGTGTAGGACTGCGAGCAAGCTCCATCCCCAATAACTACCGTGTAATTTCCTGCAATTGCTCCGGTGTAATTCACCGTTTGATTCGAATTGACGGTTCCCGTTGAAGCGACATTTCCAAGAGGATTGGTAATGGTATAGGTGTAGGCATTTCCGATCCCTCCCTGTCCTCCTGTCGCGGAGAAGCTCACAGTACAGGTATTGTTGTTATAGTTGAAGTTGGCCGTTAAGGATTGCAAGAAAACAACCGGTATTCCATTTTCTACCGTTGCGGTTTGACAGTTGAACGCACCCCATGAAGCAGGTTGATCGGCAGCAGGGGAAAGGTAGTACACGGTATTAAAGGAAGGATTACCGAAGGTACCGTTTCCGTTGCCATTGTTCACAAATGTTCCGTTTCCTTGAATCGAATCAATGTAGGTGAATCCGGAATTGATGACCGGATTGGGAGCCGGGTTGGATTGATGCAGCACATAGCCGGGGATCAAACAGCTTGGAATGGAGGCGGTAGATTGCCCGATTCCGTTCAATAAGATTCCCGGACTTACGGTATCTCCGTAGCAAACGTAAAGGGTATCTCCGAGGTTGATGTCGGAGTAGGCTCCGTTGCTGGAATTGGCATAAATGTCACCGGCATCGCTTTCCAGTTCTTGAATGTACTCAATGATGTATTGACCTTCATCCCCCGGGGATCCACCGTCGATTTGAATTGCGTAGATTTTTCCTGAATCAAGGCAGCAAAGCGTTTCTTGATGTCCGTTGTAATCGGCGGTGCCCGATACTAAGGGGGTAATGGTCGGTGTGAACCGTGTTCCATCCACCGTGTACGTAGCAGGCCCAAGTCCACCGTAGCAATTGGTGCCGTTCAACAGTTCGAAGACGTTGAACCGCAGTAAGTTCATCCCAATGTAAGCTCGAATGCTCAATTCAACCGCCCCGGAAGGTGGTCCAACAAAGTAATGCCACACGGTTTGATCCGCACGGTTTGCTTGGTTCGGATGCAGCGGCGGTTCTCCAGCAAGGTATTCGCGGCACGCTAGGATGTTGGTCCCGGCTACTGCTTGAAAGGTCGGGTTGGAACCTGCGGCGATCACAGGAACTTCGTACAACGTATCTTGCAGCGCAAGGCATAGGATGTCGTTTCCTGGCGCATTGTTGCTTGGGTCAGAAATAGCAGGATTGAACACCCAAGAATTGATATTTTGAGGACTTAAGGGCGTTACCGCGTCGGAAGGGTCAATCATTCCAAAATACTTGTATCCGGGTTCTAAGCAGGTTCCCTGAACGATGGCGGAAGGATCGCCACCAAGGAAATTGTTCGTTCCTCCTTCGTCGGATGCGATGTATTTGAGGTTGGAACAGAGGTAGTCGTTGGGTACTCCCGGGCCGAAGGCTTTATCGTAGCCGAACAAGGCTGCACTTTCGCCATAGAGGGCATTTTGATAGTCGGCTTCGAAGGTAATTCTGCCGGAGTTGGGAGCCACGAAATTCAACCAGACGCTTTCGTTCATGGACGTATTGCCCAATCCAATGTGCTGGTAATCGTAGGCATGGTACTCGTTGGGGTTAGGCGAAGTGTGTTGTTGTCCGGATTCTCCTGCACCGTTTCCACCGTCGAAAGCACATCCAAAATTAAGGTTGGTGGTTGGTGCACTGTTCGCAGATGACGAAATTGCATTGGTACCGAAGGCTACCGTATTCGACAAGCATGGGATATCCTCCAAGTTGGGCGCACCACCCCCGAGACCATCAACCCGTAACTGATAGTATCCGTGCTCATTGGGACCGTCGGCGGTAAATTGAATGTAATAGGTTTGACCAGGTATCAGTTTTTGATAGGAAATAAAAGGGATAGGGTCGCAGGCGTCGAAGGTGATCTCTGCCTCGGGATCCACCCCTAAGAAATCAATTCCGTCCGAAAAATCAACGTGGGAAAGGTATTCGAATTTGTTTTTGATCGTTTGACCGGTCACGACGTGGATACCGTCGGTACAGTTCATGCCGTCGGCTGCGTGATAAACTTGGAAATACGTGCCAATGTCGGTACCTCCCAGGTCGGAGGTAATATTTACACTTCCCGAGGCGGGTGCCACAAACTTGGCCCATAGGGAACCTGCATTTTGAACGTCTTGCGCGGCGGGTTCGTTGGGTTCGAGGGTTGCGTTGCAAAAACCGTAGGTGTAGGTGGTATTCAAATTAAGTTGTTGCGCCGCACAAATGTTGTCTTGCATGTAGTTCACCACCAAGGGCAAACGTTCCACTTGAAGGTTGATGGTGTAGACCTGACCGCATCCTCCGTCTTGGCTGGCTGCGGTAAAGGAGTAGTTCAAAATACCCACCGCCGCAGGAACAGGCATGGTAACATTTTGCAAACCGGTTTGGCCGTCCGTTAATCCAAGAACATCATAGTTCCCTGCGTCATCGTTTTCGTAGGCTTCCCACGATAAATTAATGGTGGAAGGAACATCGTTGACGCAAAGGTAGTTGTGGTTAAAAAACAAACCGTTGTTGGGGGAAAAGGTTCCTCCGGGAGCTGCCATGGTGTAGGGACCGTTGTCGTTGTTTTTGTAGGCGTAATTAAACCCGAAAATCCCGAAGAGTGCTGGGTTATTGTTAGTAAGCCCTAGCGTGTTATCGGTGGCTGTAAATTCCCAAACAAAGTCAGAGTTTCCTAAAAACAACCCATCGCAATCCACGTTGGAAAGCGTCTGAACGCTCAAGACCTTGACCTGAACGGTGGCTTGAGAAAAAACGAGAAGGGGTAGAAAGAGGCTCGCGAGTAGTATTCTTTTCATAGGCTAAGCATGTGCCTTGCAAGATACGAAAAATGATTTTAATGTCAATACTCAGCAGCGAAGGTCCATTTTATCGGCGGCTTCTACAGCTCGTTTCGTTTAAGAACACAACAGCTAAAGTTTTGGATTGTACCAAAAGGGGTAGGGTGGTCGGTGGTAAAACAACGTAAAGGCGTGAATTCCTCCTGAAACAATGCAGCAAGGGATTCCTTGGAATATTGTTGAATCGGTATTCCGCTGCATTTCAGAGGTCCGTTTTCGGAGAACGTACCTACGAACATAACTCCGGATGGAGCGACGGCTGCAGCCGTCAACTGCCGGTAATGGTATATTTCGCTGGGATCGGTTAGGAAATGGAATGCCGCTCGGTCGTGCCAAAAGTCGTACCTTTCCGAGGGTTGGAATTCCACAATATCGGAGCAAATCCACTGTACTTTTTCCGCATCTTTACCCAGCCTTTGTTGAGCGCGATGTAGGGCTGCGGAAGAAATGTCGAGTACGGTAAGGTTGGAATAACGCCGGCTCAATAATTCATCCACAAGAAAGCTGTCTCCGCCGCCAATGTCGATGATTTTTGCGTTTAAAGGTAAGTTCAATTCCAGCATAACGTCCAATGAGGTTTCAGGTACGGCTTGGTACCAGCTGAATTCTTGGATGGACTTCGTTTCGTAGATGGTTTCCCAGTGGTTTTTTCGGTTCATAAGTTTTCCGAATATTGCGTTGGTAATGGCCTCAAAGTTACGCATTATTTAGGGACCGTTTTTTGCTTTTTGAAACGCTGATACAAGGGTTATCGCTTGATGGCCTTCAACGCATACAGCATGGGAAGGTGATCTTGCATGGAAGGGATTCGGTACTTACCGGGTTCAAATTCTACCGTATGACGGAAGCAAGGATAGGGCGAATAATCGAACTCTTGAAACGACTGCATTTCCAAACCATGGGCTAGGAGGGGAGAAAGCACTTCGCTGATGCCATGGTTCCACATGACGTATTCTTGGGTGAGCGGTGCTCCTTGATCTGCGTACGTTCCCGTGTAGGTTTCGTGGATTGGTCCGTTGTTCATGTAGGCGTAGCGCACTTCCGTGAAATCGTCATCGAACATCCATACTACGGGATGAAACTCGACGAAAATGAACGATCCCTGGGGTTTTAAAAAGCGCGATATTAGGTTCGCCCAACGGTTGAGGTCTGGCAACCATCCAATGGTACCATAGCTCGTGAATACGATATCGAAGGTTTCGTTTAAGTGCTGCGGCAAATCGTAGATATCGCAACAGATAAAGCGTACATCGGCTTGGGTTTCTTGAGCGAATTTTCGAGCAGATTCAATGGCCTTATCGGAAAAATCAACGGCGGTTACTTGGGCTCCAAGGCGTTGAAGGGAGATGCTGTCCTGTCCAAAGTGGCATTGAAGGTGTAGAATCGTTTTTCCTTGAAGGTCGGCTAAAAGCGCAAGCTCGATGGATTTTAGCGAGGATTTACCTTTCATGAAATTTGCGTGGTCGTAAAAATCCGAGGCAATGTGGATTTCGGTTTTATGATTCCAAGCGGTTCGATTGATTTCGAGATAGTTGGGGGTTGGATCCATGAAATAAAGATAACATAAATGTACATCGTACAATTAATTCCCTGGGATCTTGAGGTTAACGGGTTGCGGCTTGGCGTAGGTGCCTTGTATCGTCCCGCATGTGTGGGGGCAGGGTTATGGCACTTGCACGCTGTTAGCTGTATGTGCATATTTATGTATTTATGATTTCTGTATATTCCATTCGAATGTCTTGTGTTTTAAAATTCTCTTTTCCATTTCTTTGATTTCTTCGTCACTCTTATTTGTCATTTTATATATTCCCACAAATACATT
>JBJOJZ010000076.1:0-12804 GCA_046046325.1 Bacteroidota bacterium | reverse complement strand
ACACTTGCCGTAATTCCATCCATATTGTCGAGCATGTTCAAAGAATTCATCACACCGACCGTCCAAAACACCGTAAAAAGAGCATTAATCTCAAAAAAACCTGAAACTGGAATAACATTGTTCGAGGCTACAACTAATACTCCACACATAATTTGACTTCCCAATTTCATCAATGGCTTAGTATCAAATGCGTCATCGGTTAATCCCATGAAAAAGGCAAGACACATCCCTAAAAAGAAATAGATGAAGGAAGAATTACTGAATACATTTTCGTTGGGATGGCTTACTAAATAAGTAATAATGGAAATGAAAACGGAAAGGAAAATGGCAATTCCACCAATGGATGGTTTTACGTTTTGGTTCCACCGTTGTTCGGTGTTGTTCTTTCCTCGAATGCCAAGGGTCTTCGAAAATTCTAAAAGTACCAGGATGAAAATAATGGTAGCAACCAGCGTTCCAGTAAAAAACAATGCAAGTTTTAAATAGGTAGACAACGTTAAAATGGATTGTTGAGGTTTTTCAATAAGATCCCTTCCTGGTCTTTTGGAGATACAATTTTGGAAATATCCGGCCATTCAATTCCCAACATTGGGTCATTCCAAAGTAACGTTCTCTCGTGCTCTGCGGAGTACACATTCGTGCATTTATAACTGAAAAGCGTATGATCCTCTAAGGCAATGAACCCATGTGCAAATCCTTCAGGGATATAAAATTGCGTACGATTTTTATCCGATAATTCTATTATTTCATGCTGTCCATAAGTAGAGGAGTTGAGGCGTAGGTCAACCGCAACGTCTAATACACTACCTTTTAAAACTTGAACCAATTTTCCTTGAGCGAACGGAGGCGTTTGGAAATGAAGACCTCGAAGTACGCCACGATGTGATTGTGAAATGTTGTCTTGAATAAAAGAAATGGGCAAGAACGGTTCATATCTTTGAGCATTATATTGCTCCATGAAGCATCCTCGTTCATCTTCGAATATGTTTGGTACGAACTTGATAAGACCGCTAATTGAAAAATATTCTACTTGCATTTATTTTTTCTTTTGTTTGCTTTGAAAGAATAGTGTTTTTAGTAACCTTTTAAACCATGATTCTTTGCGGTCATC
Source organism: Bacteroidota bacterium (assembly GCA_046046325.1). Classification (GTDB taxonomy): domain Bacteria; phylum Bacteroidota; class Bacteroidia; order Flavobacteriales_D; family Crocinitomicaceae; genus UBA952. The sequence goes on along the minus strand of JBJOJZ010000076.1, from coordinate 11,693 downwards.
GGAGTAATATCCTCCATATCCGTAACCATACCCATATCCATACCCATACCCATATCCGTATCCATACCCATATCCGTACATACCACCTCCCACAGGTACAGCGTTCAATATCACGTTGATTTTATCAATTTTTTGAATGGTAAACAAATTCATGATTTGATCGGCAAAGGCTCTTTTGGAATAATTTGCTTTGAATACGTATATGGGAATATCCACTTGGGTTAACAGGTTGATTCCATCCGAAACAACACCAATTGGTGGGTTATCGATAAATACGATGTCATACGATGCTTTGAGCTGGTTAATGACATCTTGCAAAGCTTTACTCTGAATCAAATCTGAGGGATTAGGTGGAATAGGTCCGGCGGTAATGAAATCTAAATTAGGAATATCTGAATTTTGTATTACGTGGTTGAGAGGAAGAAGACCTGACAATACTTGACTCATTCCTGTTTCATTTTCAATGCCGAATCCATGGTGGACTTTCGGTTTTCGTAGATCAAGGTCTAACAGAATGCAACGGCTACCGGAATTGGCGTAGGTTGCCGCTAAATTCAGTATTACAAAGGTTTTACCCTCTCCAGAAACGGAAGAGGAAACCGCCACCGTTTTAACATCTTTGCGAATGAAATTCATATTGGACTTGATGTTGCGAACTGATTCGGAAAGCCGCGATTTAGGATCCTCAATCACGACAACTTGAGAATAGGTCATTTTTTTCTTGTGTAAAGGAACCGTTCCAAGAACCGTCGTTGTTTCGGGAAGCAAGGATTTTAAGTCATCCAAGGAGGTGATTTCATTGTAGAATAAATAATGTAATAACAGGTTTCCAAATCCAAGAATAAAGGCTAAAATAAACCCGATAATGTAGGTGTTTTTTCGATTAGGAGTTACTGGGGTGCTCGCTAATTCTGGAGAACTCAAAATCTGGTTTTGTGAGGAGTAGCCGGCATTGCTCAATTGGAATTCAATCTTTTTTTCCGTGAATTGGTTGAAGTAATTTCGATTTAATTCTTCCATGTATTTTAACCGGTTGAATTCCGACGTTTTTTCGGGTAATCCCATCAAACGAGCTTCGTAAAGTGAGAGCTGATTTTCTAATAATCTCTTATCATGTTTGAGGCGATCATAAATGGCCGCAATACTTTTTCGAATACCTTGAATACAAGAAGCGATTCGTTCGTTGGTAAGTCGTACTTTTTTACTTTCGTACGATATGTCTTGCATTAAGTCCTCTTTGGTTTCCAATAATCGCTTCAAATCCTCAATTTGACGAGTTATGGAACCTTCAAAACTTCGTTTTCCCACAAGTTCTGGAAGGATTTTGAAAATCTCGGGTCGCGTTACTTGTTCAGAAATGGTTTTTTTCAAATATTCAACCGCGTATATTTCTTCGTTTATCTCGGTAATTCGTGCATTAATTTCCGATAAGTTCTTGGTGATATCATTTTCTTCAAAAGTTACGCTAGGAAGGTTCTGTGATCTTTGAAATTTACTCAGACTATCTTTAGATATATTGAGGACCATTGATAAGGAATCCAACTGATTGTTAATGAAATTGAGCGTTCTTAAATTTTCTTGCTGTTTGTTCGATTTTTCAAATTCAAAATAACTCCCAATCATTGCCTGCATTAAATTATAGGCAAGTTTTCGGTTTTCATGACGGTAAGAAATTTGAACGGTTTTGGCTCCCTCGTCAACAATGGCTATACTTAATCCGGTTTGCAATGATTTTGTTAATTCACGTATATTATTGAAGTTAAAATAAATGCTGCCTTTTTGGATCAAAGCAAAAAATTTCGCTGGATCTTGGGCATTAATTTGAATTTCAAAATGCGGGGATTTAAGCTTTGTCGACAAACCCCCAGCAATATTGAAGAATTTTCCCTGATACGTATACCTTAAATTGAACTTGTTGTCTCCCTGCATTTCAAAATAAACATTCGTCCCGCACATTCCCGAGTCCGATAATTGGTAGGTAATAATGGAATAAGGAGTAAATCCGTATAAGTTTTCCGTAAGTAATTTACCGTCATTGTACGAAAATGTTTGAAGACCAAGGCTATGAATCGCATTCTTGAAAAGAACTGGAGAACGAAGCAATTCAACATCCTCGGACAGGCTATGCTGAACATTTAAAACCGAACCTTCCCCTAAAATTTGCTGCGTTTTGTTTTCTTTTATTACTTGAAGTATCGCATGCGATTCAAACACGGGTTTGGTGTAACGCAGGTATAAGTAGATAGAAATGAAGATTCCTAAAAATACGAATAGGGGCTTGTACCAATGCCTCACCAATACGTTCCTTAGTATCAACGGATTAAAAGAGTCGTTGATGCTTAGCCTAGATTTTTTCATGGTGTAAAGCGTAAGATGATTGAAATCAGGGCTAGACCAGCAGTAGAAAGGTTTAACCAAGGATTAATTTCTTTCAAGGCGCTCTGTACTTTTCTGGGATAATAGTTTACCACAACAACATCGTGATTTCGTACCATAATTTCAGCCGCAGTAATGTTCTGGATGGAAGAAATATCAAAACGGTAGGTCTTAGTGGTTTGATTGACCTTTCGTATCAGATGCACTTCCTGCGAATTGGTGTTTTCTTTCAATCCGCCTCCGAGGGCAATAACCTCAAGTAAACTGGTATTCTGATGTGAAATAGGGATTACTTTTCCTTCTCCTTTCCCTGAAAATAAAATGACCCGCTCATTCTCGAGACGCACCTGAACGTATGGATCGTTGAGTACTTGGCGAAGTACTTCTTCCAAAGATGTTTTAACGTCATCGGTCGTCTTTCCTGTTACCATCAATTTACCAATCAAGGGGAGATTTACTTCTCCGTTTTGATCAACAATGTAGGTTTGATTTGAAGGAAATGTAGCTTTGGATGGATCCTGTCCGATGATTTTTTGTTCCCCTTTATTCGCATAAAATTCAATGCTAAGTACGTCGCCATTTACTATGATACTGCTGCTGTTGGATGGACCAATGCTATCCAAAGAAATGCTCGTGCCTTCTTCGTAAAAGAGAACTCGGTTTGAATTAATGGTTTTACAAGCCCCCAACAAAGATCCTAGAAAAACTAAAAACAATAGGGTTCTCCAACTATACATCTTTCAGTAGTTTTTTATAAAGGACATCCATATTTTTCACTAAAGCATGGTATGAAAACTGCTCTTTAGCAAAGGTATGAGCATTTTTTGACATTTGCCTTCTTTGGTTGATATCGCGAGCTAAACCTTCTATTTTTTCAGCAAGTTCATCGGGTGAAAACGAGTCTAAAATCAACCCGGTTCGACCATCGATCATGGTGTTTTCAACGCCTCCAACCTTGGTGCTGATTACCGGAATACCGGCCGCTTGTGCCTCAATAAGTGTTACGGGTGTGCCTTCGTTCAAAGACGTCAAACATGCGATATCCATGGCAGGATAAAACCTTTCCATGGAGTGAATCCAGGAGGTAAATACCACCTCAGATTCGATGCCATATTCCAAACAAAGTTGTCTTAGTTCAGTTTTAGTTTCACCATCTCCTACAACAAAGAACCGATAATTTATGCTCGAGTTGGATAGAAGTATCGCAGCAGCTTTCAAAAATAATGGGTGGTTTTTTATTGCGGTAAGTCGTCCTACTATGCATATCGCCATCGTATCGTTGGCTAGATGGTATGCTTTTCGTGCTATTGCACGTTGCGGTTCATTGGGATAAAATCGACTTAAATCAAAGCCAAGAGGAATTATGTGGGTTTTTTCAACAGGACAAATGTTAAATTTTTTCGTGATCGCTTCCTTTTGCGAAAGCGAAATTGTAACAATGGCGGTTGTTTTTCGTGCAAGCAGTCTTTCCATTTTCCGTATGATTTCGGTTTTTACGGGACCAAAATAGCCTTCAAATACATGGCCATGATAGGTGTGAATGACGATGGGAACTCCCTTCGTAAACGCTGCAAGTCTTCCAAGAAATCCTGCCTTAGAAGCATGGGTGTGTACCAAGTGAGGTTTGAATTCTTGAATGATTTTTCGGAGGGCAAGAAACGACTTTAAGTCATTGCTTAAATTTACTTCCCTGGAAAGTGAAGGGATTATGTTCGCTTCAATGTCCAATTCATCTAAGATTCCTTGAGCATCTGCCTCATTCGAAGTAGCTTTTCCGCCCACTAATTTTGTTTCATATTCCTCAGGTAGAAACTTGGTAAGTAAGGCGACATTCCAAACAGGACCTCCCACGTTAAAACGGTTCAGAATGCGAAGAATGCGAATCTTATCTGGTTTTTCTTTTTTCATTCAAGTGTTGAAAAAAATAACTGAAGCGTAGAGAAGAACTAAGATATTTTTTAAATTTTGTCCTACGATGAATTTTCTTAGATGTTTCGCTTTTTTGTCTTTTTACGGGTGTACCAATTACATGCAAGGTCAAACTATTCATGAGGCCTTAAATCAATACCTCAGTGATCCTTCCATTTCAAAAGCGCGAAACAGCCTTTTAGCGGTAGACTTGAATACTGGAGACACTTTGCTTAATTTTCAATGTGATTTGGCAACCATAACTGCTTCAACCACCAAGGTGTTTTCAACGGCAATGGCGCTGGAATTGTTGGGGTCAGATTATCGATTTGTAACGGAGTGTTATTTGGATGGTACCACGCAAGACAGCTTATTTAAAGGGAATATTTGGATTCGAGGCTTAGGGGATGTTACTTTCGGTAGTCGTTATTTTAATGCAGAAGGAGAGGAGGGTAAAGGATTTGATGAAATGGTTCAGTTATTGAAGCAACAAGGAATCAACAAAATAGAAGGTGCTATTTATATTGATGGTTCTTCTTTTGGATACGAAGGAACCCCTCAGGGATGGTCGGCATGGGATGCCGGAAACTACTACGGTGCATTTCCCGCAGGGATTAACTATTATGATAATTGCGTAAATTACTTTTTTGCCACAGGAAAACCTGGCCGAAAAGCACGTTTTTTATCCACCTATCCTAAACAATCTCAGCTGCAATTGCAACATCAAATTCTCAGTGCCAAAGTCCGAGGGGATAATTCGAACATTCAAGGCGAAGCATACAATCAAGTCCGTTTAGCGACGGGTAAACTTCCTGCGTATCAATCGAGTTTTCGGGTTCGTGGTTCTGTCGCTGATCCTGAATTGAATTTTGCAGATGGCTTTCATGCCGCGTGTGTCTCAGGTGGTCTACTACCCTCTAAAGGTGTGTTAAGTGTTCGTTCAAAAAACGTTTCCCCACCTGATTATGATGGATTAAAGCAAGTGGGTAAAATGGAAGGCCGAACGGTAGGGGAAATTGTTCAATGGACCAATGGGAAAAGTGTTAATTTTTTTGCTGAAGGCTTACTAAACGGTGTGGCTTACCATTACACGGGTTGCGGTTCGAACAGCAATGGTTTGAAAGTTTATCGTCACTACTTGGCATCTCGGATCGATACTTCAGGTCTTCTGTTGTATGATGGAAGTGGATTGTCCCGAGACAATCGCATTTCAGCAGCGCATCTTTGCAGTATTTTGTCTTATGTTTATCGATCGAATTTTTACGATGCATTTAGAAATTCGCTTCCCATTGCCGGAAAGTCTGGTACCATCAAAGATCTCTGTTTAGGTCAAACAGGAGAGAATCGAGTTTATGCAAAAAGTGGCACCATGACAGGTATTAAGTCGTATGCAGGTTATATTTACACTGCGTCAGGAAAGACCCTAGTATTTACCATGATATCAAGCGGATATTCTTGCAGTCAGAGCCATGTAAAAAATCTGATGCAAGGGTTGTTAAACGGGTTAGCGTCTCTTTAACTCCGTTTCGAATATTTCCTGCCAAAAGTCTTTCAGGGTTAATCCAGCCTCTCTTAGCATTTTGGGGACAATGCTCTCGGAAGAGAATCCAGGTGTTGTATTTACTTCAATAACAAATGGGGTATCGTCCACCAACATGAAATCGATGCGAGCAATGGAGGATAAGTTCAATAATCCATAAATTCTTTTCGATAATTCCTGAATTTTTTCGGTGGCCAATGAGGAGATTCTTGCGGGGGTAATTTCTTGAGACTTTCCTTGATACTTTGCTTCGAAATCAAAATACTCGTTTTCTGAGACAATTTCGGTTAAGGGAAGGGTTACGATACCTTTTTGGGTCCTATAAACACCGCAAGTTACTTCGGTTCCTTTCAAAAACGACTCAATGACAACCGTTGAACCTTCTTCAAACGCAATCTCGAGGGCTTCATACAAACCTTCTTCATATTTAACTTTTGAAATTCCATAACTTGAACCTGAATTCGTCGGTTTAACAAAAAGGGGCAATCCAAGTTCTTCCACAACTTTTGAGGCGTTTATCGACATGCCTTTTGTGAGAAAAATAGAGGTGGCTACGGGAACTTCGAATGATTTTAAAAACTGGTTACAGTACCATTTGTCAAATGAAAGCGATGATGCCAGCGCATCGGAATTGATATATGGTATATTAAACATATCCAAATACGCTTGAATTTTTCCGTTTTCACCCGGGTCTCCATGGGTGTAAATCAATGCCCCATCGAGGTTTTGAACAGCGTTATTGAATTTCGCGGCCGCCAGATTCAAATCAAAGGTTCCGTTTTGCCCGTCCATTTCAGCGAACCAACCTTCACGCGTCACTCGAATGACAAGGGGCCGATAATTGGATGGAAAATTAGCGATAATAGTCGCGGCACTTTTCATCGAAATTTCGAATTCAGAAGAAAAACCGCCGCAAAAAACTCCAATTGTTTTCATGAGTCGAAGTTAGTGATATCCTTGACGCAAATCTTTATTTGCCCTGTGATTTATGCAGGTGTCGTTGTTAATTCAAATCCGAATTATTGCTTAATTTCGCCCATGCGCTTGTTCTATTTTTACCTTTGGATAGTATTTCAATATTCCCTCCGATTGTACTTTCGTAGGATTTTTCAACGTAACAAAAGCACTTATGCCTTTGGTCGAACCATTTTTGTAAGCAACCATCAGGGGTCGTTCATGGACCCCTTATTAATCGCTTCACTGCGTAAACCAATAGTTTATTTTATGGTTCGGGCGGACGTTTTTAACCGTTTCACCGAACGGATATTTTGGTCTGCGCACATGTTGCCCATTTATCGGCAACGAGATGGGGTCGAAACCATTGAAAAAAATCAGGCAATTTTCGAGAAAACCGACCGCTTGCTGCAACAACGGCGTAATATTTTGATTTTTGGCGAAGGTTTTACCCACGACCGCATACAACGACGATTACATCCCATAAAAAAAGGTCCTGCAAGAATTGGCTTCTCTGCCCTTGAAGCGGATCAATGGAAGCACCCGATTTACCTACAGGGATTAGGAATTAATTATGCGGATTTTAACCTGAGAAGAAGCGATGTTTTGGTAGATGCAGGGGAGATGATTTGCTTGAACGATTACGAGGCAGCATACAAAGAAAATCCATCGAAAACGATTGCAGAAGTTACGCGTTTGTTGGATGCAAGTATGAGAACCCTAATTCCGGATGTGAAAGATCCTGAGGCATCGGATCTTCATGAGGATATCATGATGTTCACACGAAAAGGTATTCATCCAACCTGTTTTGACGATTCATGTTCGTTTGAACATCGTTGGAGTTATGCTATGCAACTCGCAAAATGGATCAACGATTATCCTCTAGAGCTGAATCCCGATTTGGCAGCATTGAAACAAGAAATCTTTCAGTATAAAGCCGATTTGACTACCTGTGGTGTTGAAGAAAACGAGCGGTTCCAAAAAGAAAACCACCCAAGTCTTCCAATAGTAACTTTGCTCAAATCATGCGCATTGTTTCCCTTTGCACTGTTGGGATTCGTTCATGCAGCCCTTCCAATTCATGCCATAAAATGGTGGGTTGAGAAATCCTTTAAACGCCCTGTTTATTGGGGTTCAACTAAAATGGTAATGGCGATTTTCCTGGTGCCCTTATTGAATATACCTTGGTTGTTCATACTCCCTAATTATCTGCCGTTCGATCGTCCTTTCAATTGGATCGTAAGTACGGTTTATTTTCTGGGTATCGGCCTTTTCGCTCAAGCATATTTATTAATTCTTGATGCTTTGAAAAAATTCGTTCGATCGGTAAAGATTGGGCGAAAAGATTTGACGAAACAGCATGCGAAGCATCGCGAAATCATGGAAAAGATTCGAGAGAAAATTCCGGTTGCATGAGTTTGAATCTTTCGAACGATTGGTTGGAATTTTTACAAGAGGATTTCGAAAAAATGCAGTTTGCTGAACTTCAACGCCGTATAATGGGACTTTACGAGGACAATCCCGACCGTGTTTTTCCACCTTTATCTATGGTATTTAATGCATTTCACGAGGTCAAACCAAGGGAAATTCGTGCGGTGATTTTGGGCCAAGATCCATATCCAACCCGAGGACATGCTCACGGCTTAGCTTTTTCGGTTCAATCCCATGTTTTTCCTTTGCCAAAAAGCTTGAATAATATATTTAAAGAGTTGCAGAGTGATGTTGGTTTGGAGCTTCCTGTACATGGTGATTTAAACCGATGGAAGGATCAAGGCGTGTTGCTTTTGAATAGCGTATTGACGGTTCAAGAGGGGCAGCCAGGTTCTCATAAACATATTGGTTGGGAGGCATTTAGCGATGCTGTAATACATCGATTGAGTCAGGAGTGTGACCACTTGGTGTTTTTTCTTTGGGGAGCTCAAGCGCATCAAAAATCTGTTTTAATTGATGCCAGTAAACATTTGATCTTAGACGCGCCTCATCCATCTCCGCTCTCGGCATACCGAGGATTTTTTGGTTGCCGTCATTTCAGCAAAGCCAACGATTTTTTTACGTCAAAACATCTTTCAACCATTGCATGGTAGGTTTTCATTATCTTTGCCAACGATGTTAAAAAATGACCTTTATTTGCGTGCTCACCTTGGAGAAAACATAGAGCGCTATCCAGTATGGCTTATGCGTCAAGCGGGTAGAATACTTCCGGAATATCGTGCGGTAAGGTCAAAGTTAAGCGGTTTTAAAGAGCTGGTAGAGACCCCTGAATTAGCGGCAGAGGTTACAATCCAGCCCGTAGATCGATTGGAGGTTGATGCGGCTATTTTATTTTCAGACATACTCGTTGTGCCAGACGCGATGGGTCTGACGTACGAAATGGTTGAGCACCGAGGTCCTTATTTTCCGGAAACCATTCGATGCGCTTCGGACATGGCAAAATTAGATCGTCAACCCGATGTGAAAGATCGGTTATCCTACGTCTTTGATGCCATACGTTTGACGAAAAGTGGACTTGAAAACAGGGTGCCTTTGATTGGATTTGCAGGAGCACCTTGGACTATTTTTTGCTACATGGTCGAGGGAAAGGGTTCCAAAACCTTTTCTGAAGCGAAAAAGTTATTATATACTAATCCTACTTTGGCACATGAATTGCTTGGGCAAATTACTGATTTTACCATTGCTTACATGAAAGAACAAAGGAATGCTGGTGTAGATGCTCTTCAACTTTTTGATTCTTGGGCTGGGATATTGAGCAGGGAGCAGTATGCTGCCTTTGGGTTGCATTATATTCGAAAAATTGCGGAGGCTTTCGAAGGATTTCCATTTACGGTATTTTCCAAAGGAGCCCTAGGTTCTCTTCCCGATATGGTCGATATTCCAAGCACTTCCCTTGGTTTAGATTGGAATATGGAAGTGGAATACGCCCGCAGTTTGGTGCAAGAATCCAAAACACTACAGGGTAATTTGGACCCGTGTTTGTTATATGCCAATGCGAAAACCATTGAATTGGAAACAAAAAAGTTATTGAATTCCTTTAAAAGTTCAAGACATATTGTAAATTTGGGTCACGGTGTGTACCCGGATGTTGATTTCGAACACGTAAAAGTTTTAATTAATACCGTCAAAAATTATGAGAAAAAATATAGTTAAATGGAGCACATTAGTTGGTTTTGTGTTTTTAGGTTCAGCCCTAATTGCTCAGGGTAAAAACGATAAAAATGCCACTTCGGTGATTCTTAATTTCACCTTTGAAAGTTTTAATGACAAAGAAGTAGAGGTTTCTGAGCCTGGTCAAATTGGCTTACTTAAAGGTATAAAACCTTCCTCTCAATATGTCGCTGATGTCTTCAAAGGTTCCGGAGATTTCGGAGCCGGTTCAAACGTTTATGGCTACGCTAAGCCAATGGCTTTTAACCAAGAGAAATTTGAAGGCAACGATGCAGCGCTTTTTTCAAAAGATGCAATTGTTGATCCGAATAACGCCTATGCTGGAATTGTTACCTACAAGCAAGGGAAATTAGCCAAAGAAAGGACCTATATTACCATCCCATTCGTTAAAGGGAAAACTCAGCTTACCATGACCGCAGGAAAATTGTATTGCATCGAAATGAGCGTGTCATTGGCAGAAGCTTCTAAATTCTCTAGCAACAATATTGGCATGATGTTCGTCAAAAACGCAGCCGATTATCAAACCGAGAACATTGAAGAGCCCTCTGGTCCGTTCTACGATGATAATGCCGCAGGAAGGGTTATTTATAACTATAAGAATAGAATTTACAACGCATATGGTGGTTGGGATAAAGTGTGCAATGTTTACAAAGCAAAAGGGGATGAAAAGGCAGTGGTGATTGGAAACTTCGCGATGAATGAAAAAACAAAATACGAGGTTAACAAGAAAGTGGATCCCAAAAAAATGGAAATGGATGGAGAAGAGCTCGCAGCAGTTCCTGCTTTACAACCTATGGCGTATTATTACATAGATAACATTCGTATTAAAGAGGTAGATTCAAAAGATAAGTGCTACTGTATGAAGCGCGACACCACCACAATGATTCAACTTTCTCGCACGGTTATAACGAAGGATTTGGTGATTTCTGAAAAACTATCGGAGGTTCAAAATATAGAAGCACAAGTTATTTATTATGCGCAAGGAGAGGCCAAGCCAGATGAGACGGGTAAAGAAATTATTGACCTATTAGGAAAATATTTACAGGAAAACGAAGGCGTTTCAGTAGAAATTTTTTCGCACAATGATCGCGCCGAAGATTCCTTAGCTTTAGAGTATTCAGATGACGAAGATATGGTTGAACAATTCAGTAATTTGTCAGAAAAAAGATTGGACTATATCAAGTCGCGTTTGGTAGAAAAATATGAGATTTCTGCCTCACGAATTATTGGAAGTGCCAAAGGAGCAGACAACGAAAACACCAAAGAAACACCCAAAGATGCTGACGATGATATGAAATTTGCTTATAACAGAAGGGTAACCTTTGTTATTAAGTAGTTTTTGTTAGTACAAGTTATTTGTAAAACCGCCTAGTATGGCGGTTTTTTTATGGTTAAAACTTGTTAAGTTCTTTGAACAAAAGATGCGTAGGTAGCCCCATGACATTTGTGTAGGAGCCGCGGATTTCAAGTACTCCGATTAATCCGATCCAGTCTTGGATCCCATAAGCGCCCGCCCGGTCGTAACAGACCTTCATATCCAGGTACTGATCAATGTTGTCCGGCGTTAATGCATCAAACGTAATAACGGTACGATCTGAAAAGGATATTATTTGGTCTTGGTAGCATAAACATACGCCGGTAATGACGATGTTTTCACGTCCCGATAAGGACTCCAACATATTGCGTGCCTCATGTAGATCTCTCGGCTTACCTAATACCTGGTTGTCTAAAAAGACCAAGGTATCGGCACATA
>JBJOJZ010000006.1:0-81457 GCA_046046325.1 Bacteroidota bacterium | reverse complement strand
TCGATCTCGTTAATGGTAGCGTGGGCCATTTATTTTCGAAAGGAAATTACATAACGAGCGAGCGAGTCATATGCCTTCTGTTCCGTGATGATGCCTTTAAAGGCTGGCATTCCATTTTTACCATATCGAATGATTTTTTCGATGGTGATTTCGTCGAGCTCCGAAGTGCGTAGATTTTTTGCCCCAGAGACGCCAAGATCTCCCTTCTCTCCATGACAGCTCGCGCAATTCAATAGGTACAGTTCTTGTCCACTAAGATTATTCTCCGCTTGTTGAAAAGCAGTCTTTGAATTCTCGGAGCAACTGTAAAGCCACAAGAACATTAAAACCAGGCTCCACCTAAATTTGCTCTGAAAGGCCATGGAATACTTGCTAAAATGATGATTAGACCAATGAGGTAAAAGATTTTAATTGGCTTGAATTTTTCTACCGTGGTGGTAGCTCTTTTAGATTTGCTATAACCGATGGTAATCAAAATCACGGCAATTAACATACCAGCAAGGTGTTCCATGCCGTAAAATCGATATGAGGCATCTTTCATCCATCCTTCGAAAAACTTAACTTTTGGCGAGATAAAATAAAGTATTAAGCCGAGTATAAGTTGTGTGTGAAGGCTTACCATTGAAAACAAGTTGACGAGTTTTTCGCGCTTGTTGAATTCTTTGGATGCAAAGGCATTGAAAATGGCCCAAAGAATTAACGCTAAGGCCACCCATCGTAGGCCAGAGTGTGAAGATTTTAGTGCTTCGTACATATGTTTTTTTTTAGTCGTTTAATTTTAAAACAGCGAGGAAGGCTTCTTGTGGGACCTCAACACGGCCCACTTGGCGCATACGTTTCTTACCAGCTTTTTGTTTCTCTAAAAGCTTTCTTTTACGTGTAATATCGCCACCATAACATTTTGCGGTTACGTCTTTGCGCAAGGCCTTGATCGTTTCACGCGCAATTACTTTTGCCCCAATGGCAGCTTGGATAGGTATTTCAAATTGTTGTCTTGGGATTAATTCTCTTAATTTAATGCAGATTTTCTTACCTAAATCAAAAGCATTGCTTCTGTGTACGAGAGCAGAAAGCGCATCAACTTGTTCGCCGTTGAGTAGTAAATCCATTTTTACCAAGTCGGATTCTTTATATCCAATAGGATGGTAATCGAAGGAAGCATATCCTTTCGATACGGTTTTCAAACGGTCGTAAAAATCAAAAACAATCTCTGCCAAAGGCATTTCAAAGGTGATTTCTACACGGTCCTGCGTTAGGTACACTTGGTTTTTAAGTTCTCCTCTTTTTTCAATGCAAAGGGTCATGATCGCCCCTACAAATTCTGATTTTGTAATTACTTGGGCTTTGATGTAAGGTTCTTCAATACGGTCGACTCCTGAGGGATCAGGTAGTTCTGATGGATTATTTACGATGAGAGATGTTTCTACATCACGCTTCATGAATGTGTGATAGGAAACGTTAGGAACGGTGGTAATAACGGTCATGTTGAATTCACGTTCAAGACGCTCTTGAATAATCTCCATATGCAACATTCCTAAAAATCCGCATCGGAATCCAAATCCAAGTGCAGCAGAGGACTCGGGTTCGAAAACTAATGAAGAGTCATTGAGTTTTAATTTTTCCATCGAAAATCGAAGCTCTTCGTAATCCTCATTATCTACGGGATATATCCCCGCAAAGACCATGGGTTTTACGTCCTCAAAACCTTTGATAGCCACATCACAAGGCCTTTCTGCTGAAGTTATCGTATCGCCAACCTTTACCTCATTTGCTGCTTTAATTCCAGAAATAATGTAACCAACATCGCCTGCTTTCACTTCTTTTTTGGGAAGCAGGTCCATTTTCAAGATACCCACCTCGTCGGCATTGTAATCTTTTCCCGTATTAAAAAAACGTACTTTTTGACCCTTTTTTATGACCCCGTTTCGCACCCGGTAATAAGCAATAATTCCTCGGAACGAATTAAATACGGAATCAAAAATCATGGCTTGGAGAGGGGCGTCTTCATCACCTTTCGGGGACGGGATGCGGGTAATAACGGCTTCCAAAATTTGATCCACTCCCAGACCTGTTTTACCAGAAGCAGGAATGATTTCTTCTGATTTACAGCCTATTAATTCAATGATTTGATCAGCAACTTCTTCCGGCATTGCACTCGGTAAATCCATTTTATTTAGGATGGGAATGATCTCCAAGTCATGCTCGAGGGCCAAGTAGAGGTTTGAAATAGTTTGAGCTTCAATTCCTTGAGACGCGTCAACAATAAGCAAGGCGCCTTCGCACGCGGCAATCGAACGTGAAACTTCGTAGGAAAAATCAACGTGACCTGGGGTGTCAATCAAGTTGAGCACGTAATCTTCGCCTTTAAAATGATAATTCATTTGAATAGCGTGGCTTTTGATGGTGATTCCGCGTTCACGCTCTAAATCCATATCATCCAATGCTTGGTCTTGCATTTCCCTATCTGAAATAGTGTTGGTTGCTTGGAGCAAACGATCTGCCAAGGTGCTCTTGCCGTGATCGATGTGGGCAATAATGCAAAAATTGCGAATGTTTTTCATGGAGTTGCGAAGTTACAATAAGTCTTGATATTGTGGTAAAACAGCACCTTATTTAATCACGTTGATGTGACCGGTCATTTGTTGTTCTTGCGATCGATTTTTTCGGTAAATGAGCTTCCACGTATAGGTGCCATCAGGAACCAGCATGCCCCTGTAGGTGCCGTCCCAGGCAAAATCCAACTGATCTGAAAAAAATAGGCGCTCCCCCCAACGGTTAAAGACCTCGATGTTTATCCATTCAACCCCGATAAAACTGCCTGAGAAAAACTCGTTAAAACGATTGCCGTCCGGAATGAAGGTATTGGGGATGTATATGTAAAATTCCTCCTCAATATAAATGGGTTTGGTGATGCTGTCGATGCATCCGTTCATGTCCATTGCAATTAGCGTAATGTAATATTCGCCAAAAGGGCTAAAGGTATGGGTAGGATGAATTTCATAGGACCCCAACCCATCGCCAAAAAACCAAGTGTATCCATATCCGTTCACCGTTGTATTGTAAAAGGAAACGGGTAAGTTCTCTGTTGGATTATTGGTAAGTATGGTAAAATCCGCAGTGGGTTTTACAATCTGTACTTGAGTAAAACCACTTACGGTGAAAGTTTGGCATTCATCCGAAACCAGTACTTGGTAGCTGTTGGTGCTGCTGGGATAAACCCAAATCCCCGGAGTTGTTGCTCCGTTCGAAGGCCAAGAATAGTAGTAATTCCCATATCCACCGCTTGCTGTAACACTTACAAAAGCGCTATCGCCTTGGCAAATGTATTGAGTCGGGGTCATTTGAAGGGTTAAGGGCAAACTGGTGATAAAATAATTGACGGTATCACTCAAGGTGTTTCCACAGCCATCGGTTAGTGTTACAACATATTGGCTTGTGGCGTTAGGACTTACGGTTAAAGAATCGGCCGAGGAAAGCAAAACTCCATTGCTTCTCCACTGAAAGGAATAGTTTCCGTTGCCTCCAAAAGCTTGCACATAAAACGTATGTGGAATAAACGGACAGATTTCGGTGACATCGTTTGAAACCTGCATTGTTAAAGGGGGGAAGACGGGAACGCTTACCCAACAGGAGTCGCTCACGGTTTGTCCTGAACAGTTATCGGAGACTTGTACGAAAAGTTGTTCGGTGTTTTGAGCGGTAAATGAAATGGATGAGGTCGTTGCCCCAGTACTCCAAAGGTAGGTGTAAGGGGTGATGCCTCCACTGACCTGGGCATTGATGGTTAGGGGTAAATTGGGGCAAAGCAAGGTGGTATCGTTAAGAATAACCGAAAGAGGAGGAACATCTTGTATGAAAAGATTCAAAGGTATTGGGGTAATGTTACCACAAGGGTCAGAAACGTTAAAGTCGATAATTATAGTTTCCAGTCCTTCGGCAAAAGCATCCGATAAGGCGTTGATTTGAAAGGTGTACACGGATTGCCCAGGAGCAAAGGTAACGGCATTCGGCACGCCGCTGTAGTCCAATCCTGACGTTGCTGAACCCGTTATAACCAAGGGGATGGTTAAAGCGCTGTTTAAGTTGTTTTGCCGTGTTACATTCACTGTTGCTGTGACACATCCTTCGGCCATCCAATCGGGATTTTGAAATACTTGTTGAGAGAGCGTGTGGGTAACTACCACCGGCGTTGTTGTACTCAAACTATTGGCTTCCAAGAATATACCTGAGTCCCATGCTCCATCTCCTACATCGGCGATGGCAAGAATTAAGTGATATGTTTCGCCACATTGAACTTGAGACACGGCCTCAAGAACATCGGTAAACCCATCGTATTGAATAAAATTAGGGGAAGAATTGTAGGGGGGTGAATTTCCATCGCCATTCGTGTTGTAAAACGCTTGATTGGTAATTGCATTAACGTTGTTAATGGAGACAACTCCTCCACCGTTTGGAAGTTGAGCAATGTTTTGCAGTCCAACAATTCCTGGTCCCGAAATAAAAAAACCGAAAACGTCGTTGTAGGTAGAGTTATTTGGGGGGGCAAATTCAGGATATTCCTCTGAACCAAAAACGTATTTGAATTTAACAGTGTCTGCATAGGGAACGAAGTCAAATTCAAGAATGGCGGCGTTAAAAGTGGGCGTTCCTCCAATGATACCCGATAAAATTCCAGACCCGGGCATGTTGTTATCGGTACCCGCTGATGGTGAATTATTCGGTCCTTGGGGCCCGGAGCCGTTCGGCAGAACGGTTCCTGTTGTCATAACAATTCCTTGGTTAATCCCTAGGTTGGTGCCGGCCGCAGTAAATGAACCAATGGCCATTGGGCTTCCATTGTAAAGGATGTTACTTACTGTAACACCAGGGCCTATTAAAACATTTTGTACTAGGTTTTGTGGGCTTTGTCCTGTATTGGTAATGAGTTGCGGGTGGATGTCAAGGACGAGACCTATCAAGAAAAACCAAAAAAGTGCAACCCGTTGTTTCATCGCTAGCATTAAACGTTTAAAAACGCAAAACGTTGTTAAAAGTTAACCTTTTCTACAAATATACAACTTAAGAAAGCCCTTGCAAAGTGCAAAGACGGTAATAATGTCCTTGCATGTTCATGAGTTCCAGATGCGTTCCGTCCTCCACAATCTTGCCTTTGTTGAGTACAATAATCCGATCAGCCTTCATAACTGTGCTTAAACGATGAGCAACAATCAAACTTGTTTTGCCTTCCATGAGCCGTTCAAGTGCATTCTGCACCAATCTTTCGGATTCCGTGTCAAGTGCAGAAGTTGCCTCATCTAGAAGGAGAATCTGAGGGTCCTTATAAATGGCGCGAGCAATACTTATGCGTTGTTTCTGTCCTCCTGATAGTTTGTTTCCTCTGTCGCCAATGTTATAATCAAAGGCACCCTCTAGTTGCATGATAAAATCGAAAGCGTTGGCGTTTTTTGCTGCGCTTTCGGCCCGCAATCTATCCGGATTTGGGTCGCCAAAAGCAATGTTGTCGAGAATAGATCCGTTGAACAATAAGGAATCTTGGGCTACAATTCCAATCATCGACCGAACACTATCAATCGTTAAACCCTTGATGTTTTGACCGTCAATCGTTATTTCTCCTTCGTTAGGGTCATAAAAACGGGGAATTAAATCAAGTAATGTAGACTTGCCGCTACCGGATTCTCCAACAATCGCTAAAGTTTGACCTTTGTGAACGGTGAAATCGATGTTCCGAAGAACCGGTTCGTTTTGATAACTGAACGAAACCCCTTCAAACGAAAGCGTTTGGTTAAGGGTCGAAATCGCACGAGCATTGGGGACATCGACAATCCGTTCGTCTTGATGAAGCACTTCTTGGATTCGGTCTAAGGAAACTTTTGCTTTTGCCATATTGGCCAAGGCATTCGAAACCGATTGAATGGGGCGAAGCAATTGAGAAAATACGATAATAAAGGTCAAAAACATTTCTCCACTCAGCCCCGAGGCCGTTTTGTTCAGAATTAAAATCCCACCGAACCAAACAAGCAGCACCATAATGAAAGAACCTAACGTTTCGTTGATTAAAGGGGCTAAGTCCTTCTTTCTAAAAGTTTTCGTTATCAACGACTGATGGGTTAAATTAACCGACTGAAAACGATGGTTGATGAACGAGATAGCCCGGAAGGCTTTGATAATTCGGATACCATGTAATGCCTCATCCATGGAGGAAAACAATAATCCGGTTTGTTCTTGACCTTGTTTTGCGGTGCGTTTTAGGCTTTTATTAATGCGTGAAATCACCAAAGCAGAAATAGGGAGTAGAAATAGTGAAAACAGCGTAAGTTCGGGGCTCAAGATTACCAAGGTAATTAAGTTGATTAGGATGGCAATTGGCTCACGAAAAACCAATTCCAAAAGGCTTACCACTGCAATTTCAATTTCGCCAACATCGCTATTCATACGAGCCATTAAATCCCCTCTTCGCTCACTGGAGTGAAAGGATAATGGAAGGATGAGTATCTTTTCAAACAACTTGTTGCGAAGGTCTCTTACTACTACCATTCGAAGTTTAGATTGATGCCATACAGCCCCGTATCGGAAAAGATTTTTGAGTAAAAACGCGGCAAAAACCGATAAACATACCCACATCAACGCAGCTTTAGGGTCGTCTTTAACCATGCTGCTCATGAAATAATTGTACGAATCTTTGCAATAATCACCTACCTCCAAAAGTCCCTGGGGATAAGGAGGTTTTTTGTAGTTGTTGGTAGAGGAGGAGGAATTAAAAATGAGCTGTAATACGGGGATAAAAAGCACCAACGAAAGTAAATTGAATACTACGAAACAAAAATTATAGGCAATAACTTTCATCGCCGTTATACGGTATGCGAAGGTAAGCCGGTAAATTTCTTGTAAATCTCTCAATTCTTGTACAAAGATACATTTTGTATTTCTTCAGCGGAATAAGGGACTAAGATTCGTACCTTTGCCCTTATGAGTACGGTTAGACAACAAAAAATTGAAGCAGCCATTCGCCAAGAACTTTCGATGGTTTTATTAACCAAAGCTTCTGAAATTGCGATGGGAACCATGGTGTCAATAACCGTAGTTAGAATTACTTCTGATCTTTCTTTGGCAAGATGTTATTTAAGCGTTTTTGGCAGTACAGAGTCCTCAAAGGTTTTGGAATCCATAAACCAACATGCGGGTATTATCAGGAAAGAGATTGGAGTACGGTTGAAAAACATGCGAAAAATCCCGGAATTAAGGTTTTACATTGACGACTCTCTTGACTATGCGGAGAATATCAACAGCTTGTTAAAAAAGTGAAGCCAAGAACGCTTTTCTTCATTGCTTTTCGGATGTTAGTTTCTCGTCAAAAAATGACAGCGGTGAGCATTATTTCATGGATTGCTGTTGCTGGGATGTTGATCTCCGCCGCCGCAATGGTAATTCTTTTGTCAGCATTTAATGGAATTGAAGGGATGATTGAGGAGTTGTATTCTTCGTTTGATCAAGAGGTCGTAGTTCGCTCGCAAAGTGGAAGAAAAATGGACCTTGAAAAAGCCAAGGAATACCAGAGGTATGGAACGGATCTTAAGGGGGTATTAAATTCTAGTCTGTTTGTTCAAGAGAGGGTAATATTGCGCAATAAAAAGAAATGGAGCAATGCAGAATTGTGGGCAACGGAACCATCGTTTTTACAAATGAGTGAGATTAATACGAAAAAACACCTCATCAACGGATCACTTAAAAACGGAAACACTGCCCTCATAGGAGTGGGATTGGCTAACCGGCTGACCCTACAATCCATGAATCAACAGCAGCAACCGGTCGTATTGTATTTTCCCAAACAAAACAAAAAGGTTCGATTTGGCTCGGTCCCTTTCCACCAGCGAGTTCTCTCATTAAGTGGCGCAATTGACTTTAATAAAGAAGTTAACGACAATGTTCTTTTAGTCCCGCTAGATTGGGTTAAAACGTTGAATAACCAACAAGTGTCGGGTGTATTGTTTTCAACAACTGCACAACATAAAAACGAGGTAAAACAAACACTCATCCGTAAATTCCCGGGTCAAATAGAAGTCTTAACGAATTTGGAAAAAAATGCACTTATTTTTAAGACCAGCCGATCCGAAAAGCTCATTGTGTTAATTATTCTTTTGTTCGTTTTTATTTTGTCCTTGTTTAATTTGGCGGCTTCAATAACCATGTCGTTTTTAGAAAAAAAAGCGAGCTCTATTACCTTACATAGTTTAGGTGTAAGCCGAGTTAATTTAAGGAACTTGTACTTTGTTCTTGGGGCATTCATTGTAGTATTAGGGGTGTTTTTGGGTCTTTTATTGGGGGGTACATTGGTGGCAATTCATGAAACCATTGGAATCATTCGGTTGCCGGGATCTAGGGATTATTTTCCCTCGAGTTTTTCATGGGTTCAAACCGCTGAGGTGATGCTTGTCTTATTATTCCTTGGTTCGACGGTTGCCTTCTTGACAGCAACATATCTTGTTAAACCGGCACTAAAAGAAAGTAGAAGTTTGAGTTTGGAGGAATAATTTTAGTATCTTCGCGCAAAATTTTAAGAGTATAATATGGCAAACGGTAGAATTTCGCAAGTAATCGGTCCTGTAGTGGATGTAGCTTTTGATAATGGTGTTCCTTTACCGAAGATTTACGATGCGTTAGAGGCAAGAAAGCCCGATGGAACCCGTGTGGTTTTGGAGGTCCAAGCACACGTTGGTGAAAATGCTGTGCGAGCAATATCCATGGATTCTACGGATGGATTTACCCGAGGATTAGAGGTTACTTCAACAGGAGCGCCGATTAAGATGCCTACGGGAGATCAAATTCGTGGCCGCTTGTTCAATGTGTCCGGGGAGGCAATCGATGGTATAAATACGATTGATGCAGTCAATGGGCTACCAATTCACCGGGAGGCTCCGAAGTTTGAGGATCTATCAACGGCTGCTGAAATATTGTTTACGGGCATCAAGGTAATTGACTTGATCGAGCCTTATGCTAAAGGAGGAAAGATTGGTCTTTTCGGTGGTGCCGGTGTAGGTAAAACCGTTCTTATACAGGAATTAATTAACAACATTGCTAAAGGTCACGGAGGACTGTCGGTATTTGCAGGTGTAGGAGAAAGAACGCGAGAAGGGAATGACCTGTTGCGGGAAATGCTTGAGGCAGGCATTATCAAATACGGAGAAGAATTCATGCATTCAATGGAAGCAGGAGGTTGGGATTTGAGCAAAGTCAACCTCGAAGAAATGAAGGATTCCAAAGCCACCTTCGTGTTTGGACAGATGAATGAGCCCCCTGGTGCTCGTGCAAGAGTTGCTCTTTCAGGATTAACCATTGCAGAATATTACCGCGATGGTGATGGAGACGGACAGGGCAAAGACATCTTGTTTTTTGTGGATAATATTTTCCGTTTTACTCAGGCAGGATCCGAAGTGTCTGCTCTTCTTGGAAGGATGCCATCTGCGGTAGGTTATCAACCAACCCTTGCCACAGAAATGGGGGCGATGCAAGAGCGAATTACTTCTACGAAAAACGGATCAATTACGTCGGTTCAAGCGGTTTATGTGCCCGCAGATGACTTAACCGATCCTGCTCCGGCGAACACCTTTGCCCACCTAGATGCTACTACAGTTCTTTCTAGAAAGATTGCAGAGCTTGGAATCTATCCGGCCGTTGATCCATTAGATTCAACCTCTCGAATTTTAACTCCGGAAATTGTAGGCGAGGCACATTACAATTGCGCACAACGGGTTAAAATAACCTTACAACGTTATAAAGAACTGCAAGATATTATTGCAATTTTAGGAATGGATGAATTATCAGAAGAAGATAAGTTGGTGGTGCATCGAGCGCGTCGTGTTCAGCGTTTCCTTTCTCAACCGTTCCATGTCGCAGAGCAGTTTACCGGAATTCCTGGGGTTTTTGTAGATATCAACGAGACTATTTCGGCTTTCAATGATATCTTGGATGGTAAATACGACCAGTACCCGGAGGCAGCATTCAACCTCAAAGGAGGTATTCAGGAAGTTGTTGTTGCAGGCGAAAAAATGTTAACCGAAGCATAAATGAAACTCGATATATTATCTCCGGAGGAAGAGGTTTTTTCAGGTGAAGTGGAAACGATTTCCCTTCCGGGTATTTCTGGAAGATTTCAGCTTTTGAATCATCACGCTCCGATTATTTCAGCTCTTACTAACGGAACGATCCGTTATGTTTTGAAAGATGGCAAGTCGGAAGCCACCTATGAAATTAAAGGCGGTATGGTTGAAATGTTCGATAACTCGGTAGTAATTCTTGTTGATTAGCCTGTTAATCGTTGTTAAGTTCTTATTTTGATTTTAGCAAGCGCTTTTGTTTGCTTATCTTCGTGCATTAAATAAGCATGTCAAAAGCCTTAGACCTTCATAAAATTCCGCGCCATGTAGCCATAATTATGGATGGTAATGGACGTTGGGCAAAGGCCCAAGGAGAGGAAAGGCTATTTGGACACTCGAACGGCGTAGATTCTGTTAGGGAAGCTTTAAAGTGTGCAAGAGAACTTGGTGTTAAGTTTCTCACGTTGTATGCATTTTCAACGGAGAATTGGGCAAGACCCGAATCAGAAATTCAAGGGTTGATGCAATTACTTGTGGCTTCTATTCATGGTGAATTAAAGGGCTTGTGCGAGAATGGAGTTCGTTTGAAAACGATAGGAGATCTAAGTCGTTTACCAAAGGATTGCGTGGATAGTCTGCAAGATGCAGTCGACAAAACAAAAGGCAATGAAGAAATCACCCTTGTTTTAGCGCTTAATTACTCTTCAAGGGATGAAATAATTCGCGCATGTAATCGTTTGGCGGATAAAGTAAAATCGGGAGTATTGAATCCAGGTGAAATAAATCAAAAAGACGTTGAGGAGGCCTTGGATACGGCGGACATTCCGGACCCCGAGCTCTTGATTCGGACTAGTGGAGAATTTCGGGTTAGTAATTTTCTGCTTTGGCAGCTTGCTTATGCGGAAATGCATTTCACGAAGGTGTTTTGGCCAGAATTTAGAAGAGAACATTTTATAGAGGCTATTTCTGATTTTCAATCGCGTGAGAGAAGGTTTGGGAAAACTTCAGAACAAATAAGTTAACCTTATGAAAATTAAGCTATTCTTTGCTTTCTCGCTTTTTTTTCTTGTTGGAGTTTGCGCTCAAAGTACGTTAAGTGAATTGCCCACTACCCCGCGTCAGTATGAAATTGGTCCTATACGCATTGTTGGGGCTGATAATTTCGATCATCAAGCCATTAAGGCAGTAGCTGGATTGCGTCAAGGACAAATGATAACAATTCCAGGGGATCAAATCAGCAAGGCAATACGTAATCTATGGAAAGAAGAGTTGTTCTCAGATATTGGGATTGATCTAGATAAGGAGATTGAGGGGGTTGTTTATTTGACCATACGACTAACACCTAGACCGAAATTATCGAGGTTTAAGTTTAAGGGGGTTCCAAAGAGAGAGGCGGATAAATTGAAAGAGGAAATCGACTTGTTTGCGGGTAAAACCATCACAGAGAATATGATTTACCAAACTGACGCAAAAATCAGAGGTTATTTTCGAGAAAAAGGATATTTCTCCATCAAGGTCCAAATTCAACGGGTGAAAGATACCATTATGAATAACTCCGAGGTTTTCTTAATTGATATTGATCGCGGGGTAAAGGTTGGTATCAAATCGATTATCATTGATGGAGTGACCAGTGTGCCAAAATGGAAGTTGTATTTAGCCATGAAGGACACTAAACGCAAGTCTATTCTTCGGTTGTTTAAACGTTCGAAATACACCCTTTCCACCTACGAAAAGGACAAAAAAGCGATGTTGGAGAAATTTTACAAGGTTGGTTTAAGGGATGCCCGAATTATTCAGGATTCGGTTTATTTTAAAGACCCTAAGAATTTAGTTATTCAGTTGTCCATTGACGAAGGAAATAAATACTATTTTGGCGACTTTGAATGGTTCGGAAACAGCAAATATAGGTCCACTTTTCTCGATTCAATCCTTGGGATTAAAAAGGGGGACATATACAATAAAACGTTGTTGGACAAGCGGTTAAACGGGGGAGAGGACGGACGAGATATTGCATCGTTGTATATGAATAAAGGACATTTGTTCTTTCAAATATTTCCAGTTGAAACCGGCGTTTCTGGTAATTACATCAATTATCAGTTTCGAATTTATGAAGGAAAAGAAGCGCGCTATGGCGAAATTGTTTTAAAAGGCAATACCAAAACCAACGACCAAGTTGTTTTTCGTGAAATCAGGACCAAGCCGGGCGATTTGTTCAATAAGGAAGACATCATGCGAACACAAAGAGAGCTTTCGCAGCTTGGTTTCTTTAATGATCAAACCATGAAGGTGAACCCAATGCCCAATCCTGAAAAGGGCACCGTGGATATTGAGTATATTGTAGAGGAAAAATCTTCAGACCAGATTGAACTTTCTGGGGGATACGGAGGCGCAGGGCCCGGTGGGGCCGGAAGGGTAATAGGAACTTTAGGATTAACGTTCAATAATTTTTCAACCCGAAACATTTTCAAAAGATCTGCTTGGACACCTCTTCCCGGGGGAGATGGACAAAGGCTTTCCATTCGAGCCCAGTCGAATGGGCGCTTTTATCAGGGGTATACCTTTTCTTTTACCGAACCTTGGTTAGGCGGTAAAAAACCCAATGCGCTTTCTTTTTGGATTAATAACACATCTTTATCTTCCAACGGCTTGTTCCGAACGAATCCGGCCTATAACGGGATTTCAATTTCCGGCGTCGGAGTTGGATTGCAGCGAAGAAAGAAGTGGCCCGATGATTATTTCACGGCCTATTATGAATTGAGTTATCAGTATTATGATGTGGTTAATGATTTTCGTTTCCCTCTTTTTCCAAAAGGATATTCCAACGATATCGCTTTAAAATATGTTCTTCAAAGGTCTTCGGTCAGTGCACCAATTTACCCTCAAAGCGGTTCGAATTTTACGTTTACCGCTAAATCAACCTTGCCGTATTCCTATTTCCAAAAGGACGTCGATTATTCACAAGCAAGCATTGCTGAGCGTTATTATTTTCTTGAGTATTTTAAGTTTAAGTTTACAGGTGAATGGTATACGCCTTTAAGTCCAAATAGGAAATTAGTGTTAATGTCTCGGTTTGGTTTTGGTTATATTGGAGCGTTCAATGCTGCTCGTGGTATAACACCTTTTGATCGTTTTACCATGGGAGGCAGTGGATTAACGGGGGTTAATCAATTAGGAGGCCGAGAAATTATTGCACTGCGTGGCTACGAAGACCAGGCAATTTCTTCTGGGGCTTCAGATCCGATTATCGCAAAATACACCCTAGAGCTTAGGTACCCTATCTCGTTAAACCCTCAAGCTACGTTTTTTGTAACCAGCTTTTTGGAGGCGGGTAATACTTATCCGACGTTTAAGAATTTTAACCCCTTCAATGTTAAACGTGCTGCGGGAGTTGGTATTCGCGTATTTTTGCCGATGTTTGGAATGCTTGGATTGGATTATGGTCTTGGTTTTGATCGATTGGATTCATGGTCTTCAGGGTATAATGGCCCCTCCGATGCGTCCATTCAGAAGAAAGGGTTTTATCCAAAATTAAGTTTCACGATTGGCATGAACCTTGGTGAGTTGTAGAAATTAAGAATATTGTTGTAAATTCGCTTTCCTCAATCATATGATTAAAGTATTTAGCCTTTTTATTTTTCTCAGCGTATTTCACTGGAGTTTGGGTCAGTCATTTGCCTTCATTGATTCTGATTATATTTTGTCAAGTATCCCTGAATACACAGAGTCCAAAGAGAAATTGGATAAGCTTGCTGAATCTTGGACTAAAGAAATTGAAGATCGCTTGAATGTGTTGAAAACGCAGAAAGAGAACTTTAACAAAGAGGAGATCTTGTTACCGGCCGAGGAGAAAACTAAAAGAAAGTCTGAAATAGACAAATTGGAAAAGGAAACGGTAGATTTACAAACCCAACGATTTGGACTAAATGGGGATTATTTTCTCAAAAGACAGGAATTGATCAAACCCATTCAAGACCGAATTTATACGGCGATGAAAAAGGTTGCTAAGGCCGAGGGATACACGTTTGTATTCGATAAGGCCAACCAGAGCACCTTAATCTATGGCGATAAAGACGCCGATATAAGCAACAACGTTCTAGAAGAAATGGGAATAACTAAAGAATAATAAACTTACAACATGAAACGACTTTTTATCCTCCTGGTTTTAATACTAACAGGTTTTACTGCAGCGGCTCAAATGAAATTGGCGCACGTGAATTCACAGCGATTATTGGATTCTCTACCATCCTATATCAAAGCAGAAACCGACTTAAAGAAATTTCAAGACGACGGGGTCGCAGAATTGGGGGTATTGGAAAAGCAAATCAATGATGCCTATGTGAAATTAGACGGGATGAAGGACAATCTCACGCCAACCATGTTTAAAATTGAACAAGAGAAAATCATGGGCATGGAACAGCGATACCAACAAACGCAATCCTTGTTGCAACAACAATTACAAACCTTGGCCAATGAATATAACCAACCGATTCTTGACCGTTTGCAAAAAGCTGTAGAAATCGTAGCTGATCGCAAGAAAGTTAACTATGTATTGGATACGTCTAAGCTTCTCTATTCAAAGGCCGGCATCGACATTACCATGGAGGTAAAAGCGGAATTATTAAAGCTGGACGCAGAGGCGTTGAAAAAACCATAATTTACACAAGGGCTTCGGCCCTTTTTTTCTTTTCGATATTTTGAAAGAAGGTAAAATAGGGGTATTTGATTCAGGTTTTGGAGGACTTACCGTTCTTCGTTCAATGGTAGATATGTTGCCTAATTATCGTTTTATTTATTTCGGAGATAACGCGCGGGCACCCTATGGTAATAAGTCATATGATTTAATTTATGAGTATACCCTTGAAGGGGTCAATTTTTTATTTAACCAAGGTTGTGAACTCGTTGTATTAGCTTGTAACACGGCTTCGGCAAAAGCTCTTAGAACCATCCAACAGAAAGACCTTCCGAATATTGCGCCCAAAAAACGAGTATTAGGCGTTATTCGTCCGAGTACCGAAGAAATCACTTCTTATACTCGCTCAGGGTTTGTTGGTATTCTGGGAACCGAAGGAACAGTAAAATCTGAATCATACTTGTTGGAATTGGAAAAAATAAGCCCGGATTTACAGGTGTTTCAGCATGCTTGCCCCCTTTGGGTTCCGTTAATTGAGGAGCGTCAGTATGAAACCATGGCGGGAAAGATGATCATTGCTTCCGACATTGAACTGCTTTTCAAGGAGAACACCCAAATTGATACAGTCTTATTGGCTTGTACCCATTATCCCATTATTAAATCGATCATTGAAGAGGTTGTAGGAAATCGAGCAAGAATCATTGAGCAAGGACCTTTGGTAGCAGCAAAGTTAAAGGAGTACTTAACACGTCACCCGGAAATGGATATTCGTTTAAGCCGCGATGGTGAAAACGAATTCTACACCACGGAAAGGGAAGACTATTTTAACCAACATGCTTCGGAAATTTATGGCTCAATAATAAAAGCCCAACAAATTCAATTATCGTAAATCTCAACTATAAATCAAATGGAAATAACTAAAGAATTGGAAGAGCGCCTCGCTCTATTAAATGCAAAATACGAGGCGATTGGACAGGATTTAATTTCGTATCTAGATGGCTTATTGTATTCTGAAGTAACCACATATTGGGATTATATTCAACTAGACACCTTGTTAAGCCTTCAAAAGCCAAAAACCAATTTTCCTGATGAGGTGGTGTTTATTGGTTACCATCAAATTACGGAACTATATTTCAAGTTGGCCATTCAAGAATTCGTCTGTTTAGGGAATGAACCTGTACCTACGAAATCGTCTTTTTTGATGAGGTTGAACCGAGTAAATCGGTATTTTGAGGCGTTAATTCGAAGTTTTAGTATCATGGTTGAGGGTATGGACCAAAAAGAGTTCTTACGGTTTCGAATGGCCCTTTTACCCGCGAGCGGGTTTCAATCCGTCCAGTATCGACGGATTGAGCTTTATAGCACCGATTTAGTTCATTTAATTACTCCTTCCAAGCGAGCTGAATTCACAGAAGTAGAGGACGAGGATAAATTATTCCCATTCATATATTGGAAGTATGGTGCAACAGAGCAACACACCGGAAAAAAGACGCTTACGTTAACTCAATTTGAGGACCGTTATGACAAGGAATTACTGGCACTTTCGAAAACCTGTAAAAAAACAAACCTGTGGCAAATTTACAAGAGGCTTACACCCGATGAACAAAAGGATGTTCAAGTGATCCAGGCCTTAAAAACTAATGATTTAAATGTGAATGTATATTGGCCACTCGCGCATTATAAATCAGCGGTGCGTTATTTGTCCAAAAGCGACGAAGACATAGCAGCTACTGGCGGCACGAATTGGCAAAAATACCTTCCACCGAAATTTCAGAAACGGATTTTTTATCCTGATTTATGGACTTTCGAAGAAAAAGAAACCTGGGGAAAAGGATGGGTCGAAGAACAAATTAAAACCTTGCTTAAAGGGCTTTAATAAAGGCATATCTGAGGTCGATGGTGCCAATTGGGGAGATTACAGCTCCTCTTGCTTTCATGTTTTGAATGATAATGTAATCCTCATATAAAAGGGGTAAAACCCAATTTTCTTCGTTAAGGATTACATCACAATTGGTAAAATAATTATTTTGTTTAGATGTGTTTTTTTCCTGTATAGCTAAGGTATAATTGATGTCATAAATCGATGAATTAATTTTTGGCAATAAGGTGTTTTGTTCCTGATTAACGGGGTTTTTACTAAAAAACAATCCAAAATAAGCATCAGCATCAGCATAATCAGGATTCAAGCCTAGCTTCCAAATATCTGCCTTTCCTTTTTTAATGGCATTTAACCGCCCTTCTTGATCAACCCAGTGCAATACAACGTTGATGTTTAGGCATTTTTTTAGTTGATTTACGATATAAGTGCAGTATTTTTCAACTTGTTGAATGTCCTTTCCAACGGCGTAAAAATTGACCGTAGGAAATGGTTTTCTAATCCCGAAACCCGCTTCAGCTATCAGCTTTTTTGCCAAAGGAATATCCGTTGGTGTTTTGGGAATCATAGAATTATCGTAGTAAAAGGAGGGCGGGGCAAAGCCTTGATTTGCTGCTATTCCATCACCCTTTAATAACTCATTTGCTATATAGTTCCGGTCGAGGACTAGGTCTATTGCTTTGCGAACCCTTGAATCCATGAGCCATTCGCTTTTTTGGTTTAACACAATTAATGATACTCTACTTCCCGGAACCACATGCACTTTGTGCGCAAAAGGAAGGTCTTTTTTAGGGTTATTAATCGGCGTGAAAATGCTATTAATTTTCTCAGTAGGCACCTCGAAAAGAAAATCAATGTGCTGTCGTTGAAAAGCAACAATCTCCTCTTGTGTATTTGAATAGACCTTGTATTTGATTTCGTCTAAGTAAGGCAAGTTATTACCAAAGGAATCTTGTTTCCAATATTTAGGGTTAAAGGAGAGTACAATTTCATTAGGAGAGGAAGATTTTAAGTAGAAAGGTCCTGTACCAATAGGGTGAAAGCGTATGTCATCCTTGTAATAGGCTAAAGCTTGTTTAGAGAAAATGGCATATTTCGAGCTGCTAAGTAACTTTGGGAAATTGTAATTTGGCAGGTTTAAGGTGATTTCGATGCAATACGGATTGATTATTTTTATTCCGCTAACCGTTTTCGTTTTTCCAATAAAGTAATCCTCTGAGCCTTTAATTTTCCCAATCAGTCCGTTACTTGATTGATTTAAAAAAGAGGAAGCACAGGCCAATTCGAGGGTTGTTTTTACGTCCGCTGCTGTCATCTCGTTGGATGCAGAACCAAAACAAGGGTCCGCAAAAAAAGTTACTCCTTTTCTTAAATAAATTACAAGTACACAGTTGTTTTTCCATTCATATCTTTCAGCTAACCGTGGAATTACCTTATTGCTTGAATCGTTTAAATCGAAAAGTGGCTCATAAATATTACACAACATTCTGTGCGAATAAATGTCGTCATTATAGAGTGGGAAGTAGGTTTTAATGGACGAGGGAAGGGATAATTTTAAAGTATCTCCGTAACGTATATTTCCTCCGATCGCTGAACGAGAAGGCTTGTTTTTACATGCAAACAACACCAATATCGCTGTCCATAAAAGGAACTTTAAAATGGTCATTTTAGTGCTGAAAGCTTAATTATTTTTTCATTGAATGCCCATCCATTTTTGAAAAACCCTAGATAGTAAACCCCGTCACTTAGCTCTTTTACCGAAATTTCATGTGTTGAATTTCCTTGGTTAATTTTCGAGCCGTGAACATCAAAAAGAGTCCATGTGTCAATTTGTTCGGAGAAATGGATTACATCGAACGATGGATTAGGATAGACCTGAACATGAAGGATATTTGTTGGGATCATTCCCAAAATTCCAATAAAAACGCTATCCGTAATCTCACAATTATTCGCATCGGTTACGGTTACGGTATACCAATCTTTCGTTAAGTATACGGCAGTAGCGTTCGTTTGCTGGCTGGGGTCATTCCATGTATAAGAATATGGCTGAGTTCCCCCAAACACATTGGCGGTTGCCGTACCATCAAGAGCGTTTAAGGCACTTTCCGGCGTGGAAGTTATGGCCATAGATAGGGCAGTCGGGGAACTAATCGTCTGAACATAGATTTGAGAGACACAATTGTTGGAATCGATAATGCTTATGGGATAGGTTCCCGCTCCTAAGGAATCCATGGGGTTTGTGACCGTTAGTCCATTTGATTGGTAGGTGAAGGCTCCAACTCCTCCCGTTGCGAAGATTTGGATAGAACCATTGTTTGCATCGAAACAGGTTTCATGGGCAACAGTAAAAGTTGCGGTAATGCTATCCGGCTGATTTACGGTGAATTGCAAGGTGTCGTAACAGGGCCTTGAATCGCTGGCATACAAGGTATAGGTTCCCGCAGATAATGAAGGTAAAACGGGAGTTGCATTCCCATTACTCCAAGTGCAAGTTAATCCAGAAGCGCCACCAGGGGTTACTTGAATAGAACCGTCGTTAAAACCATTGCAACTAACATCCGTAATTTGGCTGCCTCCAACAACAGGAGATGAATAAGGAATGAAGACAGAGTCTATCACGACGCATCCGTCGGGATGGGTAATGGTTATGGTTGCCCAACCTTCTCCTAGGGTGTAGTTGGGTTTTGTGGTAATTCCATTTTCCCAGAGAAAAACGCAGGTACTGAACATGCACGGACAACCAGAGCTGTTCACTACCGCCTGACCATTGGTATCTCCGGGACAGGTTGGCGGAACAATTCCACCGAAGGTGATAACATACGGATCCACCAAGGTTGTGGTGTAAATTTCAAAACAATTGGCGTTGTCCGTAACCTGCAGCGTGTAGGTGCCTGCAGGAACGTTGGTTAATTGGGCTGCGGTGCTACCGTTCGACCAAACGTAAGTGTAAGGAGGGGTGCCCAGATTAACGGTTGGAATAATGGAACCAGTGGAGGTGCCATTACACGTGGGCTGATTGATACTAACGCTTGTAATAAGACTTCCAGGCCCGCAATTCGTACTGGTGTTAAAATACTCCCCAGTATTCATGGTTCCCAAATAACTACCCCAAGCAATTCCGGTGTTGGGAAAAACACTATTCAATTCTAGCTTTCTTGCGTAGACCCCCTTCCATGCCACGGGGTTTAGACTGTCCTTTTTTACTAAATAAATAAGGTCAAGGTTGGCATCACCGTCCAAATTAGTGAAGAGAGGTGTTGAGCCTAAATTCACCCCGGAAGTAGTTGGAACTAACGACTGAAGGGTATGGGCCACAAAGTCGAAAGATTGTAATCGGTGTTTCCAGTGACCGTTTTCAAAATAATTAACGGATAGCACGGCTTCATCTCTTCCGTCGTTGTTAAGATCCACCGCATTACCCGAGGCGAATTGAAGGTTTCCAATACTGTCTTTGAGCACCACATGTCCGGTAGCTCCATCCAGCAAAACTTGGTAGTAATCAGTATACCCTGAACTTGTTCCTTTTGCCAAGCTTAGAAAAACATCGGGCGTATTGTTGCCGGTGAAATTACCAATAACAGGTTGTGCGCTCGATTCTGTGTTTGGAAGATCATAGCTCCATTGAACACTGAGGTCACCACCTTTTATTTTGTATACTGCTCCGCTGTAGGATTGTAGGTAAATATAGGACTCCCCTATGGCTGTTTTGTAAAAAGATGCTGGAGCGATGAAGCCAAAGTTAGGATCAGTTACGATAGGAATCGAGGGAGCAAGGGTATTATTCAATAAACTCATCAAAGGACAGGCCCAAAAACTACCGCCTAAAGTTTCTCCACCCGTGCCGTATAGAACATGCTTCGTTCCTGTACCGTTCAGGTCTACCACAATCGGAGAACAGTAGGTCTCCGCACTGTCTGGAACTACAGCTTTTGCAATGAGCGAACCGTTCACACTGTTAACGACCATTAAATGCCCGGGAGGTCTTGTTGTGTCCCAAACCGGTGCGGAGTGGTCTCCTCCGTTCGCTACGAGCAAATCCACAATGCCGTCTCCGCTGACATCGTCAATCCATTGAGGGTTGTAAAAATTATAAAGCCCACTGTCTGCGGGATTTACATTGTAAGGAAAATAATCCCACAAAAGTGCGCCGTTTTGTCCATTGATAGCCAGCAATTGGGCTTGCCTTCCTACCATGAAAACGTCCTTAATTCCGTCATTCGTAATATCCAAAAATAAGGCGCTTCCAAAAACTTCGTTGCGCGCTGGTCGCTTCCATAAAAGGGTTCCGTCGTTACCATTAATGGCCATAATACCGTTATTACTGAAAACCCCATCTGTCCCCCCACCAAAAACCAGGTCTTTGATCCCATCATTATTTAAATCACAAGCCCTTGGTGAAGAGAGAGTGGGAATAGAATCAATAAAGAACTGCCAGTTTTGTGCAGAAAAAATTCCGCAAATCCCCAAAGAAAAGGTGAGTAATATGGTTTTCATTGTAATATGCATGTTGTTCAGTCTATAAAGGTAAATAATAAAGGTTAACTATAAAAGACGTGTTTTTGCAGACGTACAATTAAGTGTTATCTTTGCACCGTTAATGGCTCCGTGGCGCAACTGTCCCTATTGGGTATTTCAGTTGCTAACTTGCCAAAAATGGCTCCGTGGCGCAACTGTATAGCGCATCAGATTTCGGCTCTGAGGGTTGCAGGTTAGAATCCTGCCGGGGTCACAAAACAAGCTAATTGCCCCACTCCGTCTAGGTTTGGGGCTTTTTTGTTCTATAACCCTGAGCGGATAAATTTTATGAAACATTCAATTTAATTAATTGTATTTCAGTGTAATAGATAAATTTGAAAAGTAAAAACATTTCGGAATTCTGCGGCCGCATTGCACTCAGTTTATTCATCAGAACTGTATTTATTATGTCAAAAAAATTGTATATAATCGAAAAATATCCGATTATTGTATAAAATAATAACAATTTGGATTTCACAAGACAAATAAAAAAGTACACCAATGCTCCATTAACGAGGCATTTATTGCTCGAAATCCTTCGGGAATACAAACGCCCAAATGACAAGATTAGTGAGTTGATCAAAAGTGGGGAATTAATTTCGTTAAGGAGAGGAATCTACGTGCCTGGCCCCCAAATGGAACTGCCAATCCCCGAGCCTTTTCTTATCGCGAATCATCTTCGAGGGCCTAGTTATGTTTCTCTTGAGGCGGCATTGTCCTATTGGGGGTTTATTCCTGAGCGCACCTATGGGGTCAGTTCAGTAACTGTAAAGACTTCAAAAGTTTACAGGACACCCCTAGGAAGATTTGATTACCAACAAATTCCGACTCCCTACTATTCATTTGGTATTCGACATATTCAACTAAAGCAAAATCAATTGGCTTTGATAGCCTCACCTGAAAAGGCACTTTGTGACAAAATAGTAATCACGCCACAGATCAATCTCCGAAGTGTAAAACAAACGAAAGCCTTTTTGTTTGAGGATCTGCGAATGGAGGAAGATCAATTAATGAAACTTAATCTAGAGATGATCATGTCGTGGATAGAAGATGCGCCCAAAAAGAACAGTTTAAAAATGCTCATTTCAACACTTAAGATCCTATGATAAAAGAATGGATAGCAGAATATAATCCCAAGAACGAGGAGGAGATATTATCGGCCTTGCGTGAAATAATGCAAGAAATTACATTGGCAGGCTTGTCCAGAACTGATTTTTATGAGAAAGCAGCCTTTTATGGCGGAACAGCGCTTCGTATTTTCTACGGGTTAGATCGATTCTCGGAGGATCTGGATTTTTCACTTTTGGAATCCGATGATTCATTCACTTTGGAACCTTATTTTTTGGCTATTCAAACTGAGTTTGAGTCTTTAGGGATCAAGGTGAGTATAAAAGAAAGGGCAAAGGCACAACGTTCCGCGATTGAATCAGCTTTTTTAAAAACAGAGACCATCTGGAAGGAATTGGTTCTTGAGGATGTTGTCAAACAGACTGGGGTAAAATCGAATAAGCCAATCAAGATTAAAATAGAGGTGGATCGGAAACCTCCACAAGGATTTGAGACTGAGGAGAAGCTTTTGATCCGTCCGTTTTCATTCTACGTGAAGTGTTTTACACGTCCAAGTCTGTTTGCAGGAAAGTTGCATGCGCTCCTGTATCGTAAGTGGAATATTAGGGTGAAAGGTCGCGACTGGTATGATCTAGAGTGGTATATCAAGAAGGGCATTCCTTTGGATGTTGGCCATTTTATGTGCAGAGCAAAAGAAACAGGTGACTGGAATCAGTCGGAGATCAATCCGGAACAAATCCTTTCGTTATTAAAGGGGAAAATTGATTTGGTTTCCTTCCCAGATATTAAGGAGGACGTTGTACGATTCATTAAGGATGATCAGGTGCTCTCCATTTGGAGTACCAATTACTTCAAGGATCTGGTCGAGAAAATGAAGTTCGAAAATACTTCCAATTAAATGGTTTATTTTTTCCAGACCAAATTCACTTCTTTTAGACCTTTTTTTTAGATTCTTCCCACTCCATAACCCTTTCCAAATCCTTATAAAAGTTAGATTTTTCGACCTCCGGGGTCACAAAAGGAAACCCTGATGGTTACATCTGGGTTTTGTGTTTTGTATTTTGTATTGTGTCGACAATTCGAGTAAACAAATAAAAACACAAAACAGCGTCTTGTGAAACAAGGCTCGGGTTTCTATGCTTGGCATGAACCAATCCAACGCAACACGCGGTAGCCTAATCCTGCCGGGTTCACAAAAAATGATCTCGTTGGGTCTCCTTTTGTTTCTTTAACCTACTATATTTATCATTATAAGTTGTTTTCAGTTACCAACTTGTTCCTCAAGGCACGAAAAACCAAAGAAATCAGCGCTAAAGGCATTAAACATTTCCTTGGGAGAAAAGATTACGGAAGATTTGAAGAATCGATAAAACCCACGTATCCTCATAGATTTCGAATATTCGTAATGATGTGTTAAGAGGACTAGTTAAACTGCTTGAAATTGGTAAAAGAAATAAACACGACGGATTTATCGCCGTGACTGCAATTTAAAAGGGGAATCAGTAAATGGACGAAGATATACTCGATGATTTAGGAATTTGTCGTGGATATAGGATTATCTTAAACCCTTTAATACACCTAAAGCTTGTGATCCAAACCAAAGAACAACCGCGATTTTAACTCCCAGCAAGGTTTCTACCCCCCAAGCCCAATACAGTATCAATGAGCCAAAAAACAAAAAAGCACCCGCGCGCGCGCCCCACTTTGATCCTACACTTACGATTCCAAACCAATTTCTGGTGAACCAACTTTCTTTTTTTTCCATGGATTTTAATCTTCTTTGTCCAAGTTAATCCAAATGTATAGGATATAATGGATAAGTTCTTTTTCTGATAAATCCTTACGTAGCGCTTCAAAAAGGGCCAAATGTTCAGCATTAACAAAGGTCAATTCAAGTGTTCCAGAATAACCATTGGGTCGCACTACTCTTCTTCCATCTCGTCCCTGATCCCAAGTCCAACCAGCATTAGGGAGGGCAACTTTTCTTCCGTCCTGACTTTGCGTCCAGGTCCATTCGGTGGATGGGTAAATAATCTTCCTTCCGTCGACACCCTGCGTCCAAGTCCAATTAAAGGGCTTGACAACTTTCCTGCCATCGTTGCCCTGTTCCCAAGTCCAATTGTTGGGGCGAACAACCCTTCTACCATCCCGTCCCTCTTCCCAAGTCCATCCTGAATAAGGACGAACCGCCCGCCTTCCATCTGCGCCTGTTTCATAGGTCCAGTTGCTGAAAGGGCGTACCACTCGTCTTCCATCGCCTCCTTTTTCGGTTGTCCAACCGCTGTATGGCCGAATAACTTTTCTGCCATCTTCCCCTTGTTCAATAGACCATCCGACGGAGGGATATGGAACCTTGCGCCCATCGTTTCCTTCGGTCCACAGCCAATCGTATGGGGCAGCTACGATTCTGCCATCATCGCCAGCGGATCTTCTCCAATGACTAGGATAAGCGACAACTCTACCGTCGGCTCCTTCAAAATAGGAGAAATGGAGATTAACCTGTTGAAGTGTAACCAGACCTGTGGAAAGGTTAATGTTGACACTGATTTTAGGCGTGTTTGGTTCTTTGGATTTTGTTCCGGAAGAAATGCCAAAAATTTGCTCCATGCTAGGCGCCGTTGGAAGCCACTGCCCGAAGGAAACACCTGAATGAAGAACGAAAACGAATAGAATTAACGAAGACGAAGCATTGTTATAAAACAACCTTGCACGTGATTTTTCTAAGAAGAAAGCGATTTTACGATTTTTTTTCTTCGTCAAGAATTCTTTTCGGACGAAAACGCTCGAAAATATCAATGGTAATCCAAAAAGGAACAATAAATCCCAAGAGGAAAAACAATAACCAAAACGCCATTCCAAAAATTAAAAGGAATAAAATTAGTCCGTAATTATCAAGCATCGTTTAACTTTGTATGCAACAAAATTAAGGATAAATCATTAACAAAAACAAATTCAATGGAATTTAGAATCGAAAAAGATACCATGGGGGAAGTAAAGGTCCCGGCTACCGCCTATTGGGGGGCCCAAACAGAGCGCTCAAGAAACAACTTCAAAATAGGAGAAGAGGGTTCAATGCCTAAAGAAATAATTTATGCTTTTGCTCATTTGAAAAAAGCTGCAGCTCACGCAAATCATCAGCTTGGGGTACTTTCCATGGAGAAGCGGGATTTAATTTCAGTTGTCTGTGATGAAATGCTAACGGGTATGCACGACAAGGAGTTTCCTTTGGTGATTTGGCAAACAGGCTCAGGCACCCAGTCCAATATGAATTGCAATGAGGTTATTGCGAATCGCGGACATGTTTTGAATGGCGGCAGCCTCTTAGACGAGCAGAAAGCACTGAATCCCAATGATGATGTGAATAAATCCCAATCATCCAACGATACCTTTCCAACGGCCATGCACATTGCTGCGTACCATCAAACCGTAAAAATCACGTTACCGGGGCTAACTCATTTAAGAGAGGTGCTCCATCAAAAGGCGGTTGATTTTAAGGATATTGTGAAAACAGGAAGAACGCATTTTATGGACGCAACGCCATTGACCCTAGGACAAGAATTTAGCGGTTATGTGGCTCAGCTTGATGCTTCCATTCGTTGCATCAACAATGCCCTTGTTTCCGTAACAGAACTAGCTTTAGGGGGTACAGCCGTTGGTACGGGCTTGAACACGCCCAAGGGTTACGACGTATTAGTCGCTCAGAAAATCGCGGAATTTACAGGCCATCCATTTGTGACGGCGGCGAATAAATTTGAAGCATTGGCTGCTCATGACGCCATGGTAGAGCTTTCTGGCGCATTCAAAAGAGCGGCGGTGGCCTTGATGAAAATTGCGAACGATATTCGAATGTTGTCCTCCGGTCCTCGCTGCGGCATTGGTGAAATCATCATTCCGGATAACGAACCAGGTTCTTCCATCATGCCTGGAAAAGTAAACCCTACACAACCTGAGGCATTAACTATGGTGTGTGCTCAAGTAATGGGCAACGATGTAACGGTTTCCATAGGTGGTTCTAATGGTCATTTTGAATTAAACGTTTTTAAGCCGGTAATAGCGGCAAATGTATTGGAATCAGCAAGGCTGTTAGGGGATGCATGCGTTTCCTTCGCGGATAAATGTGCCGTAGGTATTGAAGCTAATCTACCTGAGATTAATAAGCACCTCAATAATTCTTTGATGCTTGTTACTGCACTTAACACCAAAATTGGCTATTACAAAGCAGCAGAAATCGCTAAATACGCCCATAAAAATGGAACAACTTTAAAAGAAGCTGCGGTACATTTGGGGCACGTTACACCGGAAGAATACGATCTTTACGTTGATCCTTCAAAAATGATTGGGTCTTTGGATTGAAAACCTTTGGAGAAATTGTACTTTTGCACAACGAAATAATTGAAAATGGCTAAAATCAAGGTAAACAATCCTGTCGTAGAGCTCGACGGGGATGAAATGACAAGAATCATTTGGAAATTCATCAAAGAAAAACTCATTCTCTCCTATTTGGATCTTGATATAAAGTACTTTGATTTAGGGATTGAAAAGCGCGATGAGACGAATGATCAAATTACCATAGATGCTGCCGAAGCGATTAAGAAATATCAGGTTGGTATTAAATGTGCTACCATTACACCGGATGAGGCAAGGGTAAAGGAATTTAATCTAAAGTCCATGTGGAAGTCTCCGAACGGAACCATCCGGAATATTTTGGACGGAACGGTTTTCAGAGAACCAATTGTTATGCAAAATGTTCCTCGGTTGGTAACCAACTGGACAGCCCCCATCATTGTTGGTCGTCATGCATTTGGGGATCAATATCGAGCAACGGATGCGGTTTTCAAAGGCAAAGGGAAATTAACCATGACGTTTACACCGGAGGATGGTGGTGAAGTTCAACAATTTGAAGTCTATAATTTCAAGAGCGACGGTGTTGGTATGGCCATGTACAATACGGATGACTCAATCCGTGGTTTTGCGCGCAGCTGTTTTAATGTCGCTTTAGCGAAAGGTTGGCCCCTTTATCTTTCTACGAAAAACACCATTTTGAAGAAGTATGATGGACGCTTCAAAGACATTTTCGAAGAAATTTTTCAAGCTGAATTTAAGCAATCGTTCGATGAGAAAGGAATTGTTTATGAGCATCGACTAATCGACGACATGGTAGCCTCCTCCTTGAAATGGAGCGGTAAGTTTGTTTGGGCGTGTAAAAACTACGACGGAGACGTTCAATCAGATTCCGTGGCGCAAGGTTTTGGTTCTTTGGGATTAATGACTTCGGTGCTTGTAACTCCTGACGGTAAAGTCATGGAGGCTGAGGCAGCACATGGAACGGTTACTCGTCACTTTCGTGACCACCAAGCGGGCAAAAAAACATCAACCAATCCGATAGCGTCTATTTTTGCTTGGACGCGAGGCCTGGCTTTTCGCGGCAAATTGGATGGTAATCAAGAGTTGATTGATTTCTGCCAAGCACTCGAACGAGTATGCATCGAAACGGTTGAGTCGGGAATCATGACTAAAGATCTTGCTGTTTGTGTTCATGGTAAGGACGTAAAACATGGCGAGCATTTTGTCTACACCGAAGAATTTTTGAATGCTATTGACGCAAACTTGTCGAAAAAACTACTTCGTTGATTTAATTTAATATTAATGCGGATTGTTTTTTTATTATCGGTTGTTGCTTTGGTCGCAGTTTCTTGCAAAACCATTGAGCCTACCGTTCCTCAAAATTCGGTTAACCCAGTTCCGCCATTAAGCCCGGAGGTTTCCAATGTTTCCATTCCTATTGAGATTGATCTCAAGACCTATCTTAATGACGCCGAAAAAGCTCTCCCAAAATCGTTTTCTGGAAAAAATGAACAGTGCGAAGGGTTGAGCACTTCTTATTACTTCACACGTGAAAAAATTAATTTCAAGGGAAGCGGAAGTGCCATGTCCTATTCGGTGAATGGAGCGCTGAAATTGAAACTTAATTACTGTCCAAAATGCCAATATCTTTTCGATGAAAAAGGGAGTTGTGTCATACCAAGAGTTTATTTAAGTTGCGGCGATGATGAACCTATGAGAAAGTTTTCTTTGGACTATTCCACGATCATTAAAGTGGGTTCAGACTACACGTTTAATACCTCCACATCCCTGAAAAAGTTTCAGCTCTTGGATCCATGTCAAATGACCATTGCCAACATTGACGTGACCTCAGACGTTGAGCAAGAGATTAAAAAACAGTTGGTTGGCTTACAGTCAGAAATTGACAAGCAATTCAAGGCGATCGATATCAAATCCTCAGCCAAAGAGGCTTGGGATTTATTGCAAGAGCCCAATTTAGTTCCAGGTTATGGTTACCTCA
Organism: Bacteroidota bacterium; assembly: GCA_046046325.1. Taxonomy (GTDB): domain Bacteria; phylum Bacteroidota; class Bacteroidia; order Flavobacteriales_D; family Crocinitomicaceae; genus UBA952. Next base: position 52,934 of record JBJOJZ010000006.1, on the reverse strand, counting down.
ATTTGAATCCGTCTTCTTTGGCAATGAGCGACATTAAGTTGGCGGACAAAAAGGCTACATTAGGGTTGAGCATTGATGTAGCTCCTTCCTTCACAACGGAAAAGCCTGTAGTAAAAAAGTTAGCTCTACCGGTATTAGGAAGTGCCACAAAATCGAATGGATTGAACTTTGGCCTCGACGTTGTCTTATCATATGATTCACTTACAAGTTTTGTGCGTCAATCCTTGGTTGGACAGGTATTTGAGGTTAAACGAAAGAAAATAAAGGTTGAGGATATTCAAGTATCAGGATCAAAAGACAACAGGATAATTCTTAAGACCACGATTTCTGGTTCGAAAAAGGGAACCATATATTTGTTGGCACAACCTGTGTTGAACGATTCACTCAAGCGAATGGAATTACAAAATGTGGATTTTGACGTGGAAACCAAGAGTTTGCTCTTGAAATCGGCGAAATGGTTTTTTAATTCCAAAATCGTAGATTTAATCGAGAAAAACGGAAGCTATAATTACACAACGATGGTCGAAGATATGAAAAAGGAGGTCAATAGCGCGTTGAATCAGGAAATCAGCAGAGGAGTTAAGATGAATGGTGCAATCAATACCATCGAATTGAAACAACTGTATTATACAACGTCCCATTTGGTGTTGCGCGCACGCTTGACTGGCAATTTGAAACTTATTCTAGATTAGTCCGTTCAAATCTCCAAAACCAGGAGATGATTAAATGGTTTACCGTCCTTTTTATTTGTTTTGCATCCCTTTGTGGATGCTGGGCTCAGTCCGATTATACGAAATGCGAAGGAAATATTGACATCAATCCCAACGTTTCTTATGATTTATCATTCAAAGGGAAAAGGGGCAAAGACAAAAGCGGCATTGGTTACTATTGTAACCTACCAATAACCAGCAATAATTTTATTTACTTGCATTATTTCCCGATAAGCGACGGTCAAATTTCGCTTGACTACGCTCGCAACGAAGACTCCTTGGTCATGTTTTTATTCGAAGCCCCACCTAATAACGATTGCCGTTCGATTACCAACAAGAAGGCTAAATTAGTTGCTTGTGAATTCAGAAGTTCAAAAGATTCGACAGAAAAATCATATCAGGTTTATGGAAAAAGAAATTATTATTTGGTTTTACACCGAGACCCGAAAAAAAACGCCTCGGTATCGTTTCGATTGAATTATGCTGCGGTAAATGCAGCCGGTAAAAGCATTAAGGATTCTCTTATGTTGAATATGGTGAGTAGCTACGATGCGCCTGTTTACGAAATTCATGTGCGGGATGCGCTAACACGAGAACCGGTTGTCTCTAAAATTGTTATTCTCTCCTCAAGTTTATTGGACGGTACATATCGTGGTTCAGAAGTATTGTTAAACAACCAAAAGAAACTCAACGCTACGCTACAACTGACGGCTGAAGGGTATTATCCTAAGGACGTCGCACAGCACACTATATCGGCTTCTGGACAGATAGACACCTTTCTATTAACACCTATAACCCACGGATCAATTACCAAGTTGGATGACATATTTTTTCTGGGTGGTCTAGCGATTATATTGGATGAATCTTTGCCGAGCCTAAAGAAATTAAGGGATTTTTTGGTGCTCAATGAAAGTGTTTCAATCGAGATACAAGGGCACGTTAACGATGATGGCTCGAACTCAATTAGTTCGAAGAGGTTATCGAAAAAACGTGCAAAAAAAATTATGGAGTATTTAATTGATAGCGGGGTTAGTTCCAGCAGGCTCTCGGCAGTTGGTATGGGGAATACCCAACCTGTTTTCGCAAATCCTGAAACGGATGAGCAAAAAGAAGCTAATCGAAGGGTGGAAATAAAGATTAAATAATTACGCGTAAAACGGAGCAATCATCCAATATACAATCACGCCAGTGACAGCAACATAAAGCCAAATAGGAAAGGCGAATTTCACCAGTTTCTTGTGACGATCAAAATTACCTGCCCACGCTTCAAGATATGCGAATAAAACGAGTGGAATCACGGCCATGCTAAGCAAAATATGGGACACAAGAAGAACAAAGTAAATCCATCGAAAATTTCCAGCAACCATCAATTCTGATTCGGATAGTAAGCCGTCTTTATTGTAGTCTCCATAGTACGTGGGGTCAGAGGTTAAATGGTACGCAACATAACATCCCAGAAAAAGAATCGATAACAATAAAGCGACACGGACTAAACGGCGATGTAAAACGATGTTGTTTTTTTTCACCGCGATTAACGCACCGATTAGACAAATCGCAGTAATAGCATTGAAACTGGCATACAGGGGGGGTAAAAAACTAAGATTTCCTGGGATTCTAATCCGGAAAAGCGCACCAACTACCAGGGGTATTAGAATGGATACAACAACGATGATCTTTTTATAAAGCGGTTTTTTTTCGGGAGATAAGGTGTTCATTATAAAGTATATTTAGTTCTTTAACCATTCTATCGTATTCTTGTTCATTGACCGTTAGGTCCATGTTAGTGACCGCATAAACACCTCGAACATATCCTTGCGCGTCAACTAAGGTAAACGCCCCTGAATGAGCATAACCTCCTGCTGAGAGTGAGTCTTTACCAGCGAAGACCATGAAATGTTCAATACCAAGACGATGGGTTTCTGCTTCGTTACCCGTTAATAAATCCCAATTAACGCGGGGCATTTTGTGATAATCCCTATAGGATTTTAATTTAGAAGGCAGGTCGTTGGACGGATCAATGGAAAAGGATAGAAATTGAAGTTCTTTCTTCAAGCTTGGAGTGATTTCTTTATGCAATCGCAGCAATTGCTTATTCATGATGGGACAGATGGTTGGACAGGATGTAAAAAAGAATTCTACCAACCACATTTTGTGCGCATAGGTTTCGTTGGAAACACGAACCGAGTCTTGATTTAAAAAGTTGAACAGCGGAATTTTATGAAATACGGTATCATTTCTTTGTCGGGAATAAATAACATCGAATTGGCCAAGGAAAGGCAGTTTTGATGTGGGCTCGTTACAACCTAACAAAAGGATAAACAAAATGTTAATGAGCAGCGCGTTCTTTATCATATTGTTTTAATAGCAGTGCCAAACTTTCTTTCATTCTTCGTACAAGTCCTTCTTGGTTGCCCTTTAATACCATTCTAAGTTGATTTTCCTTGTCTACTAATAAGATTAATTCTTGAAAAGCTTGTCCTCCATAGTACGCTTTACCTTCTTGCAAGAGGTTTTGACCATTTCGTGATAAATTATATATTCCCTTAGCATCGCCTTTGGCAAGTATCCAGAGGTCTGGTCGATAGCCTTCCACTTGACTCGAAAGTGTTTCCTGTAAATCTCGTATGTTGGATACCGGATTACCTTTTCCGTCGGTTACAAAGGAAATAATCCGTACCTTCTTGAGCTGCTTATGGCTGTTTTTACGAATATGTTGGTAAAGAATTTGATTAATGTGCCAAAAGGAAACAGCGCATTCGTATGGACAGGACTTTTGCAAGGTGGTAACAAGAACTACTTCGTCTTGAAACTCTTTGGATGATCTTTGTTTTCCGTAGGCATCCGTAAATCGGTACTCAGGAAGTGTCGTAAGAACATCTAAGTTTTTAAAATTATGACTACAACCTCTAGTTGCAATAAAAATAAGAAAGGCTGCTGGGCCGAATACCAACAGAAAGCCAAGGATGTTCCGTTGCTTTCTGAAAACGGGCATTTTTATGAGAAATAAGATAATACCCCTTTAATGGAAACGGCTTCCCACAAGGCGATAAAAATTAAATAAAGAATAAAGATAAAATAAGGCACCAACACTACATAACGCAGCCATGGTCGTTCATCACCCAAGTGCATGAATACAATAACTATATAGCCTGCTTTTAAAATCGTTAGGGCTACAAAGGTCCATTTAACCAAGGGCCAAATTGAGGCATCTTGTTTAATTACCGCCCCCAAAAACACTTCCAAAATAGTAATAGCGGTTAATAAAACCGTAACAAAATAGATTTTCTTACGGATAGCTTTACCTTTCTCCTCGTCGTGGTGAGCGTTTAATGAGTATTCTATTAGATCATCTCTTTCCATGAGAATAAATTTTAGGATTAAAAATCAGATTAAGTAGAAGAAGGTAAATACAAATACCCAAACCAAATCCACAAAGTGCCAATACAATCCGGTTTTCTCGACCATTTCGTAGTGACCTCTTTTATGGTAAGTTCCCGCAACAACCCCCAAGCAAATAATAATGTTAATCACAACGCCAGAGAATACGTGGAAACCGTGAAAGCCAGTTATAAAAAAGAAAAATTGAGCGTATTGTTGAGGTCCGTATTCATTTTGTTTTAGGTTTGCACCGTAAATTACACGATTAGTCTCTCCTGCATAAAGGGCGCCATAGTATAATTCATGGGCTTTTTTACCTGTAATTAATCGATGTTCCTTGTCTGATTTGTAGATTCGACCACTTTTTTTAATGATGAGGGTTAAATCGTGATCTTCTGCTTTGTTAATCTTTGCCTTGGACCCATCATGTAAAGTAATGATTCCATTTTCAATATGCCCTGCTGCTGCCGCATGTTGAAAGGTGTGCATCAAATCCTCTTTAATAACCTCTCCTTTCTTGTGATGTTGTCCTGCAACAGTTACTGTAAAGTTCTCAATCTCTCCAAAATGACCCTTAACAATGGCTACTGAACCGTCGGCCAATTCTACTTTTCCAAATTCAGACCCGTGAATAAAGTGATACCACTCCCACGCCTGAGATCCCACGAAGAAAAAACCACCGATAATTGTGGCCACCATCCATTTTACTACCCCTTTTTTGTCCATGCGATGACCCGCTTCAACCGCGAGTACCATGGTAACGGAAGAGACAATAAGAATGAAGGTCATTAGTGCAACATACAACAGAGGATATCCATGACCTAAGAAGGGAAGGGAATTAAATGTTTCTTCTCCAATAGGCCAAGCTTCGAGGCAGTCGTGACGCGTGAATCCGTAGGCAACCAAAAGACCGCCAAACGTTAAGGCGTCTGACACCAAGAAAAACCACATCATCATTTTACCATAGCTCACTTGAAAAGGAGACTCTTTACCTCCCCAAAGTGCTTTTTGATCAAGTTGTACCGAATGACCGCCCATTTTCACTAATTTTTTGCAAGTTTAATGAATAAAATTGAAAAAGAGGAATAAATAGAGCCATAAAAGCCCTAAAAAATGCCAGAACATTCCTGAAAGCCTTAAAGAGAGAGTGTTTTCGCGCGAGTAACGGTTTGTTAAAGCGTTTTTCAGAGTAAACATCAAGTAAATTAGGGCACCGATGATGTGCAACAAGTGAGCGAAGGTGATGACGTACAGAAATGCACTCGAATTGTCAGAAGTTTCTTTTGCACGCAGCTGAGCGGTTTCACTTAATCTTTGGCCTTTTGACCAAAATCCACCGTCTTTGTAGTCCAATTTATTACCTTTTAAATAAACGTCGAAGTCTTTTCCTATTGAGCCTTTGATCATGAAATGTCCACGACCTAATGTTACGTTCATGGCCATTTTACACAAGCGAATTTCATCCAAGTGTGTCAAGGGAGTTGAATCGTTTTTGTGTAGCACTCCGTTCTTTATCAACAAGGGGAGGCTGTTGTAGTAAAGCGTGTAACGTTGGTCTGGATACGCTTTTAATGGTTCCTTTTGTTGTGAAAAAATGACTTGTTCTGGAATAGCATACTGTTTCATGAATTTTTGAAAATCCTCCATTTCCTTTTGCGAAAGCTTAGCTCCGTTACAATAAAAATCGTTCCCATCAACGGTAATAGGCTGGTTATTTTTGTACACCATTAAGGTGTCCCCATAACGGCCGTCATTGACTAAAATCTCTGGATAAGACCAATACATTGAAGGATTGTATATTCCGCGTTCTACCAATTGACGGTATCCTCTAAATTGAAAAACCACAAAAAGAACCCCTAAAGCAAAAGTTACCACCATGAGCATTTTCATATTCGTAACCGAACCCTTTTTAAGTTGATGGACCGCAAGCAAGAAGCTTCCTGAACTTAATGCAATCATGAGAGTACTTAGATAAAATCCGCTCGGCATAGGGTATCGAAGCCAAAACCCGCCTCCCATGCTTACGTAGTATGCGGAAGTTAGACCTGCGAAAAACATGACGATGGCAAATATCCCCACATAAACAAGGTTCTTCTTCATTTTTTCTTTAACCTCAGGAGACAATTGATTTGAATAATCCATGACTTAAGAATTTAAATTAAATAACCTTAGTAAAAACATACGTGAATTGAATTACTGGCAAATAAACAAACGAAGCGAACATTAGTTTTTTCGCAGAGGAATCATCACACAAATTATAAAGCCTAAACGATTTAAAGTAAAACCAAACCCCTAATGCGCCAACAATAATCAAAGAATAAACATTGGTAAGGTTTAACACCCATGGAATTAAACTTATGGGGATAAGGAAAGCAGAGTAAAGCGAAATCAATAAAGCCGTTTGCTTGGATTTCCCTGACCGGGTAGGCAACAAAAAATAACCAGCTTTGAGGTAGTCATCGTGCATTGCCCAAGCGATGGCCCAGAAATGAGGAAATTGCCACATGAATTGAACAAAAAACAGTAGGCCTGGAATAAATCCGAAAGACCCTGTGTGAGCAATGGCGCCTAACATAGGAGGAATGGCTCCTGGGAAAGCACCAACAAAAACGGCCCAAGGGGTTTTGCTTTTCATCGGCGTGTAAACAAACGAATAGGAAAGGAATGCTCCTATGCCTAATAAACAGCTAGCAGTGTTAATGCTAAGCAGAGAATAAGACCCTACTAATAAAAACACAATGCACAACCCAACCGCATTAACCATCGATATTTCTTGGGTAACCAGCGGTCGGTTTTGGGTGCGTTTCATGAGCGCATCTTGCCTTCGTTCCAGAATTTGATTGGTTCCGTTGGATGCCGCCGTAACAAAAAAACCGCCCAAAGAAAGTTTTATTAACACAATCAAGTCGCTGCCTCCCATGAAAAGATATCCCGACAAAGCAGAGATAATCACCAAAAATGAAAGGCGAAACTTTGTGAAAAGGAGGTATGGCTTTAAACGTTTCAAAAAGCGAAAATTTATTGTTGCAAAAATACGAAATAAAACGCCGATGTGTATCTTGAACATTCCAACTAAAAATGTGTTTTAATCAATTATTCTGTAACTTTGTGAATAATGAAAAATAGCTTTCAAGCCGGCCCCAATTTATCCCAAATAAATACTCCTGAGGATTTAAGAACAATCTTCAAACCCGAAGACCTACCGCACGTTTCTTCGGAATTAAGGCAATACATTGTTGACGTAATCTCCGAAATTGGAAATAGCCATTTTGGGGCGAGCCTCGGTGTTGTTGAATTAACGGTTGCCTTGCATTATGTTTTTAACACCCCTGAAGATCAGTTGGTTTGGGATGTTGGCCACCAAGCTTATGGGCACAAAATTTTAACGGGTAGACGGGATAAGTTTCATACAAATCGTTTGAAAGGTGGTATTTCAGGATTTCCGAAGCGATCTGAAAGCGAATACGACACGTTTGGCGTGGGCCACTCTTCTACATCAATTTCTGCTGCATTAGGCATGGCGGTGGCAAACCGACATTTGGGCCACAAAGAAAGGCATCACATTGCCGTAATCGGCGATGGGGCCATGACTGCTGGATTGGCTTTTGAAGGATTGAACCATGGGGGATTTGAAAAAGACGCAAACCTTTTGGTCGTGCTGAACGATAATTGCATGTCTATTGATCCGAACGTAGGAGCCCTAAAGGAATACCTCACCGACATAACCACTTCACATACCTATAATAAAGTTAAAGAAGAAGTTTGGAACTGGTTAGGAGTGATTTCAAAATTCGGTCCTGATGCCCAAAAAATTGCCTCCAAAGTATCTACCGCTCTCAAAGGGTCATTGCTCAAACAATCGAATTTGTTCGAAGCCTTGAACTTTCGTTATTTCGGTCCAGTTGATGGCCATGATGTGGAAAGCTTGGTGAAAGTGTTAGAAGACCTAAAGGACATACCGGGCCCAAAAATTTTGCATTGTTTGACGAAGAAAGGGGCTGGATACAAGTTCTCAGAGGAAGGAAATCCTACAAAATGGCATGCCCCTGGCGTTTTTAACAAAGACACAGGTGAAATCGTTAAGGTGGTGCCCATTGGGCCTCAGACTCCGAAATATCAGGATGTTTTTGGTCATACTATTGTTGAGTTAGCCGAAAAAAACCCAAAAATCATGGGGGTTACCCCTGCGATGCCCAGTGGTTGTTCCTTGAATATCATGATGAATGCTATGCCCGACAGGGCTTTTGATGTTGGAATTGCCGAGCAGCATGCCGTGACGTTCAGCGCTGGACTTGCAACTCAAGGTTTAGTTCCCTTTTGCAACATATATTCTTCCTTCATGCAACGAGCCTTTGATCAAGTGTTGCATGATGTTGCTTTGCAGAATTTAAACGTGGTTTTCTGCCTTGATCGAGGAGGCTTGGTTGGAGCTGACGGCGCCACCCATCATGGTGCTTACGATTTATCCTACATGAGGTGCATTCCAAATATGGTGGTTTCTGCCCCCATGAATGAACAAGAACTTAGAAATTTAATGTATACGGCACAACTGGAAAATAAAGGTCCGTTTTCTATTCGTTATCCTCGAGGAAATGGTGTAATGACCGACTGGAAAACCCCATTGGAAGAAATCCCTGTTGGCAAAGGCCGAAAAGTTTCTTCTGGCGAAGGTGTTGCCATTTTGACCATCGGTCATCCCGGGAATTTTGCGCTAAAAGCCATTGAGATGTTAGCAAAACAAGGATTAAAACCGGCCCACTATGACATGCGATTTGTGAAGCCAATCGATGAGACGCTTTTGCATGAAGTATTTGCAAAATTTGACAAGGTCATTACGGTTGAAGACGGATGCCTTATGGGTGGTTTCGGGTCTGCAGTCTTGGAATTTATGGCAGATCGAGGTTACAAGGCTGAAGTGGTACGTCTTGGCATTCCGGACGAGTACATTCATCATGGAACTCAAGAAGAATTATGGGCGGAATGTGGCTTTAATGCTGAGGCCATTGCTGCGGCAGTCGAAAAAATACTTTTGGTTAAGAGTACAAAAAGCATCTCTGGTCAGGTAGGTTAATCGAATTATGTTGTATTTTGGTCAAAATTTTGACCATGAAAAAAACCAATTTTAGCGCATTCGGAGCGTTAATCACCATTTTCTTTTTCTGGGGTTTTGTAGCCTCAAGCAACGATATTTTGATCCCTGTCTTCAAAAGTGCTCTGGATCTAAAACAGGAAAAAGCACAGCTGATATCTGTCGCTTTTTACATCGCCTACACGGTTGGTTCTTTAATGTATTTTGTTATTTCAGCGCTATTAAAAAAAGATTTACTTAAAATTTTGGGCTACAGAAACGGTTTGGCAATTGGTTTAATTATTTCGGCTTTGGGAACCCTTCTGTTCATTCCTGCAGCAGACAATGCTTCTTTCAGTTTATTGCTCGCAGGTTTATTTACAGTGGGAATTGGTTTTGCCTTACAACAAATAGCTGCGAATCCATTGGCGATTAATATGGGAGATCCGTCAACGGGTAACCTGCGACTGAGTTTGGCAGGAGGTATTAACAATGTTGGAACAACCATCGGACCCGTTTTGGTTTCTTTTGCCATTTTTGGTGCTGCGGGAAATGGTAATACTTCATTGGAACTTTCCGCAGTAAAAGTTCCCTATTTAGTGTTGGGGGCTGCGTTTTTAGCGGCTGCTATATTTTTCAAATGGTCCAACGTTCCCGATCAAATTTCTAACGAAGGTACGGAGCCTTCTACCCAAGTTTCGGTTCTATCGGTGGTTAGGAAGCCTCAAGTTCTTCTTGCCATGATTGCAATTTTTGTATATGTGGGAGTAGAGGTTGCTACGGCGAGTAATTTGCCGGAGTTTATGAAGCAAAAACTTGGCACGAACGAAAGTGAAATTGCACCCTTTGTTTCCTTGTTTTGGGCGAGTTTAATGATAGGCCGATGGTCCTCTGCTGCTGGTGCCTTTGGTGTTTCAAACGAGTTAAAGCAAAAACTTAGCATGCTTCTGCCGTTGATGGCTTTTGCCATTTTTATGCTTGTAAACTACATTGCAGGTCACAATGTAGCGTTGTTTTACCCCTATTTGTTCTTGGTTTTGGTCCTAATGCTGGCGGACGCATTTACCGGAGGAAATCCCGTGAGACAATTGGTGGTTTATTCCATTTTAGGGGCCCTATCCCTCGTCGTTGGAATTCTTGCGAGTGGAATGGTAAGCGTTTTTGCATTCATTGCTGTGGGGCTTTTTTGTTCCACCCTCTGGCCTTGCATTTTTACGCTAGGGATTGCTGGGCTCAACGAAAAAACCAATATGGCATCCAGTTTAATGATTATGATGATTATGGGGGGAGGATTTATTTCGCAATGGCAAGCTTCGTTGGGGAATATCCCCGGTATAGGTATCCAAGGCTCCTATTGGCTTGGCGTATTATGTTTTGCGTACCTTGCTTTTTTTGCTGTAACCGTTAGTAGAATGTTGAAAAAACAAGGCATTGATGAGGTTCAAACCTCGGATACGCCCCATTAAAAACAAGGCATGTACAAAATTGAATTTTCCGATTTTTTTACGTCTGCTTTTTCGGTTGACTGCTTGATTTTTGGGTTTACAGAGGGCAAAATCAAAACACTTCTTATTAAAAGATCCATCGATCCTTACAAAGATTATTGGGCAATACCTGGAGACTTGGTTTATCCTGATGAAGACCTTCCTTTTGCCGCTGAACGCATCTTACGCGAATTAACAGGCTTGACGAATGTGCAAATGCACCAAGCTCACACGTTCGGCAGCCCATCTCGGCACCCTCAAGGCAGGGTTATTACCATTGCATATTATGCTTTGGTTCGGATTGAAGAATTATCCATAAAAGCATCCTCTTGGGCAGATGAAGTGCGTTGGGAACCTGTTTTGGAAGTTGGTGATTTGGCTTTTGATCACAATGAAATTCTCGAGGCGACTTTCGATCGTCTTAACAAACAACTTTCCATTGAGCCCATTTGTTTTGAATTATTACCTGAAAAATTTACGCTGAATGAATTTCAGCAGTTGTTCGAGTATTCAAAAGGGTTACCTTACGACAAAGCTAATTTTAGAAAAAAAATTAAGGGCATTCCGCTGGTGAAACACACCGAGAAACAAACCAATGTAAAGCACCGTCCAGCTAATCTATTTTCGTTTAATGCTGCTGAAGAATTGGGCCGACTTGATGAGAATGAATGGGTTTTTAAAATGTAAGCACCTTAGATATTGTAATAAATACAATAATATCGTTATATTTACCGCATTCAATTGGTTTAAAATTAGTTGAACGGTTAATTTTTACTTAGACCGCAGGGAGGAAACTCCCTGCAAAGTAACATAAACGAATGCCATGAAATCATTTTTTTTACTGCTTGGTTTAGCACTAACTTTTTTTTCTTTAGCCCAGAATAGGACTATTGTAGGAAAAATAATGAATGACGCCAATGAACCTTTAGGATTCGCTAAAATTGCCGTTAAATCTCCTAAAGGAAATGCCCTTTCCACGGTGGATGGTACATTCAGCTTTGTTTTAAAAGACACCGCCTCTGCAACTGTATCGATCACCGTTTACGGATATCAATCGCAAGAACTAACCATCGGACCAGGGCCTCAAGAGTTGAACGTTGTAATGAAGCCGACGTTCTCAGAAAAGAATGAAATCACGGTAATTGGTTATGGAGAGGCTAAAAACAAAACACTTACCGGAGCTACGTCAAAGGTAGATGGAGAGGACATTGAAAAAATGAACATGTCGCGAATGGACCAAGCCTTACAAGGTCAGATGGCCGGGGTTAATATATCAACGAATTCTGGGTCGCCTGGAGGAAGTGCGAACATACGGATTCGAGGATTAGGTACCTTTGGTGACAATGACCCTTTGATTCTAGTTGACGGCATTGTTTATGATTCTCAGGGGTTGAATGCCTTGAACCCATCAGACATTAAGTCAATTACCGTTTTAAAAGATGCTATGGCTGGAATTTATGGTGTCAGAGCAGCGAACGGAGTGGTGTTAATTGAAACTAAAAACGGGGCAATTAACCGAAAACCTACGATTGAATACAACGGGTATTTTGGCTTGCAAGAAACTTCTAAAAAACTGGATCTTCTGCGTGCTGATGAATATGCAGTTATTAAAAACGAAATGTTCGCTATGGGCGGACAGGCAATGCCCTTCAACAATGTAAATGTCGGTAAAGGTACAGATTGGCAAGATCAAGTATTTACACGTTCACCGGTACAAAGCCATAACATTTCGTTGAACGGGGGAACTTTGGCAACTCGTTATTCCATTGGTTTAGGTTATTTCAATCAAGACGGAATAGTCGGTGGCGCAAAATCGCATTTTGATAGGTACAATGCAAGGTTGAATTTTTCAACGGATTTATCGGATAAATTAAAGTTAAATTCGGTCTTGTTGTTTTCTTCTGAGGGACGAAACACCTTACCTGAAAACGGCATTGGTTCTGTTTTATATAACGCAATTAACGCGTTTCCAACGGAGCCAGTGATTTCTCCCATGGGGAATTACTCGTACATGGAAGAAGTAAGCGACATCATCAACCCCGTTGCCCAAATTATGAACACCTACAACTGGAACAAAGCCCAGAAATTTGTTGGAAAGGAAGAGTTTGTTTTCAAACCGCTCTCTTTTTTAACCTTTACTAACCGATTTAATTACAATGTGGCATTGGTGGATTCTAAGGTGTTTTCTCCCTTGGTTTGGTACGGCGAGGGTAAATACGCCAACACTGCCTTGAATGCACAACTGGAGTCTCCAACGGTTGAGTTAGCAACCGGAGTTGAAATCGATCGTGGCGCTGCAGTTTACGAGGAGCGAAATACTTACGCCGATTTATCCTACGAAGGATTTGTGAATTACGATCAAATTTTGGCAAAAGATCATCAAGTTAAGGCCACCGCTGGGGTAACGATATTCCAGCGCGAAGGTAATTCTTTGAATGGGGTAGCTTATGGCATTCCGAACAACGACGTTAATTATGCCGATATTTCCGCCAACTCCACGCAAGGAGGATTTTTAAACAATACCGGTTCTTGGGAGTTTACGGAGCGATTGGTCTCTGCATTTATGAGGGCGGAATATGCGTTCAAAGAAAAATACCTTGTTTCGGCCGTTGTTCGACGGGACGGTTCAAGCAAGTTTGGACCGAATAGCCGTTTTGGGACCTTCCCTTCCTTCTCTGCGGGATGGTTGATTTCGGAAGAATCGTTTTTTAAATTCAAACCCATCGACTTATGTAAATTACGGCTGAGTTACGGTATTTCGGGTAATGATCAGATTCCGAATTTTGCCTATCGAGCTCTTCTTAACGGTGAAGGGGTATATGTCTTCGATGACGTAATTACGCAAGGGGTTGCGATCGGTCGTCCCGCTAATCCAGATTTAAAATGGGAAACAACCCGTCAATTGAACATTGGTCTTGACTTATCGTTTTGGAAAAAACTATCCCTTTCTACCAATTATTTTATTAAAAACACCTACGATTTGTTGTTTCAGCCCGATGTTTCTGCGTTGATGGGGTCCTACGGTCCAGGTGGATACCCGCCGGTCATTAATGCGGGAAATGTTTCGAATAAAGGATGGGAAATCGAGTTAGGGTATCGGTCTGATAGAACCAAAAAGTTCTTGTACGAAGCTAATTGGAACTTCACAGCCGTGAACAATAAAGTAACCGAGGTTCCATCAGGAGTGGACTATCTTCCAGGAGCAGCATTCAGTGTGGGTGGAGATGTTGCCACGCGGTTTCAAAAAGGATATGAAATAGGTTATTACTTCGGCTACCAGGCGGTTGGTATCTATCAGACACAAGAAGAAATCGATAACGCTCAAGTGGTTCAAGCGGGGGCAAAACCTGGGGACTTGATTTTTGCAGATAAGAATGGCGATGGGGTCATCAGCTTTACCGACGACAGCGATAAAACGAATTTAGGATCAGCAATTCCAGATTTCATCATGGGATTCAACATTTCCAGTAGCTTTAAAGGGTTTGATTTCTCGGCTAATTTTTTCGCCTCGGTTGGCAATGAAATCATTCGAAATTATGAACGTCAACAACCATATGCTAATCAGTTGAGTTACACTATTGACCGCTGGGTAGGGCCCGAAAGTTCTTTTGATATTCCCCGACAGACCACCGAACCAACACGGAACAATGTTTTTTCCTCCTTTTACGTGGAAGACGGCTCGTTCCTTCGATTGCGAAATCTCCAATTGGGATATTCGTTTTCGAAAGATTGGTTGAGGAAGATTAAAATGGAACAACTCCGCGTCTACCTGGCCGCTAACAACCTATTTACGCTTACGAAATACATGGGATATGATCCGGATTTAGGATCATCTAGTGCATTGTCGGCCGGTGTAGACTACGGAATGTACCCTCAAGCGAAAACCATGATGGTTGGATTACAATTTAAATTTTAACACATGAAAAAACAATTGTTGATTATAGGGGCACTACTTATTGGCCTTTTTTCGTGTAAAAAGTTTCTTACGGTTGACCCTCCTTACACCCAAGATGCGGAAAACTATTTTAAAACTCCCGAAGATTATGAACGAGCCTTAGTAGGGGCTTATGATTTATTGCAAACCTCGTTTATGTCCTTGTGGATTGGAGAAATAGCTTCGGATAACGCTATCGCAGGCGGTGAAAGTGCCAACGATTCACAAGGGCTTCATCAAATTGACGAAATGACTCACGGGGGAGTTAACAACGATTTGCGCAGCGTGTTTCGATGGAACTATGTGGGGATTTCAAGGGCTAACTTCATCTTAGAAAACAAGGATAACATTGACTTTCCTCGTAAAGACCACGTCCTTGCAGAAGCAAAATTTCTTCGTGCCTACTATTATTTTGAGTTGGTCAAAATGTTCGGAGACGTTCCGTTGGTGATTGATAAACGCCTTGGAATCGAAGAAGTAAGAACCATTGACAGGTCCCCGAAAGCGGAGGTTTATGCCCAAATAGAAAAAGATCTACAGGAAGCATTTCCAGTACTCAACCCCGTTGCCTCTCAAAAAGGAAGGGCCACCCGTGGTGCTGCCCTTGCCTTGTTAGGAAAAGCCTATGTTTATCAAAATAAGTGGAGTGAAGCTGCCCAAACCTTAGACGAGGTCATCAACAGTGGATTATACAGCCTGCATCCATCCTATGCAGAATTATTTGATGTAGTTCACGAGAACAATAACGAAACCGTTTTTGATATACAATATTCAGGCTTAGAAGGAGGGAGCTACGGTTGCTTGGTTTGTTTGGAAGGGAATGCAGCCCCAGGATTTCAAGGAATCCGACAATATAATGGACCGGTTTACGGCGACGGAAACAGCTACAATTTACCAACGAAAGACCTTTACGATTTTTTCCCAGCGGGTGACCCAAGGCGAGGTGTTACTATATTAGATATCGATGCTTTCATAGCTGCACAGCCTAATCCTGGGGCTATAACCTACGCTATCGGAGCCGGTGGTCATACCGGTTACTACAATAATAAATACATTAAAAGGCAAAGTGAAATTGGCTTGCCCGACAACGATTTGACCAGCCCAGTGAATTACCGGGTAATTCGTTATGCGGATGTACTCTTAATGGCTGCAGAGGCAAATTATCACTTGGGGAATACTGCGATTGCCCAAACCTATGTAAATCAGATCAGATCTCGCGCATCAATACCAGGGGCCTCCGTAAATTCCTTGGATAAAATCTACAACGAACGTCGATTCGAATTGTCCGGTGAAGGTCACCGGTTTTTTGATTTAGTTAGAACAGGCAAAGCCGCATTGGAAATTCCAGGGTTCATCCCAGGAAAGCATGAAGTCTTTCCGATTCCTCAAGTTGAAATAGATTTAGCCGGTGGTCGTTGGCCCCAAAATCCAGGATATTAATTCGATACCATATGAAAAAGCTATTAATCCTTTTAGTTTTTGCAACAGCAGCGCTCATTTCGTGTAAGAAGGTACGGCCAGAGCTTGGCGAACCACCAACGCAGCAAGATGCAGCTTTTGTTGCGACCCCTTCCGATTCAAATGCCAATATCATTGAGCTTTCAGCGAATAATCCAAGTTTGGTTTGCCGATGGGATTTTGGTAACGGAATGAAAGGGGAAGGCCCCAATGTCAGTGCCATTTACCCCTATGCGGGCACGTATACCATTACCTTAACGGTCTTTAACAAAGGGGGAAGTCGTTCCTCAACCCAACAAGTGGTAATCGCACAAACCGATCTTACCCTGTTAGACAATCCGTTCTTTAACAAATTGACGGGCGGAGCCAATGGACCAGGTTATAAAACATGGGTAATCGACTCAGTTTTAAGCGGGCATTTCGGGGTTGGACCCGATCCGGAAAGTCCATTGGGAGCAACTCCCGAATGGTGGGCGGCAGGAGCCAATGAAAAGCCGGGTTGCGGTTTGTACAACGATAAATATGTTTTTCATTTGAATGCCTTTAAATTTGACATGATCACCAATGGGGATGTTTATTTGCATAATTCTTTAGCGGCTAGTTTTCCAGGTTCTTTTCAGAATTTAGGCGATTTTACTGCACCATATGCGAATCAAATGGATAAATCGTGGAACCTTGTAGAAGGCCCTGAAAACACGATTACCCTGTCGAACGGGGCCTTTATTGGGTTCTACACAGGGGTAAATACCTACAGAATTCTTGAATTAACGGATACGACAATGTACCTTCAATACGGCCACCATGCAGGGGGATTAAACTGGTACCTTAAACTAAAAGCGGAATAACCATGAATGTAAAAATGCTCTTTTTAAGCCTTTCCTTGATGTTTTTTATGTCTTGTCAAAAAGATAATTATAAACCAAGAGAAGTGGTTTTACCGACCAATTTGACGGTTACCTTGGAAATAAATACCGCGACGGTTAATGTTACAGCACATGCAGATTCAGCGAATTTTTACATTTTCACGTTTTATGAAAACGGTGATTCCACCATGGTAGAATCCTCTAATGGCACGGCTACGTATACCTATTCCGTTTCTGGAGAACATTCTGTCAAAACAAGGGCCTACACATCAGCAGAACATTTTGTTTCCGAACTAGATGTTTTTGAAATTAATTTGAATTTAGGGGGTACAGGTGCTCCAACCGGAGGAACCACAAGCCCTCTGAGTTACAACGGTTACACGCTTGTTTGGCAGGATGAGTTTAACGGCAACGCACTTTCTTCTGATTGGGTTTACGATCTTGGAACAGGAAATGGTGGCTGGGGAAATAACGAACTTCAATATTACACGAATCAGAATGCAACGGTTTCAGGAGGGGTGCTTCAAATTACCGCCAAACAAGAGGCAATTGGGGGGCAAAATTATACCTCGAGTAGAATTAAAACCCAAGGTAAAAAATCCTGGAAATATGGCCGAATTGACATTCGTGCAGCGTTGCCAAAAGGACAAGGAATATGGCCCGCGTTATGGATGTTGGGAGATAATATTACGTCTACGGGCTGGCCTGCTTGCGGAGAAATTGATATCATGGAAATGATCGGTGGGGCAGGAAATAATGACCGAACGATACATGGAACAGCCCACTGGAGCGATAACGGTGCACACGCACAATTCGGCGACAGTTACACGCTGAATTCAGGGGTGTTCGCGGACGAGTTTCATGTTTTTTCTGTTGTCTGGAATGCGAATGGAATTACATGGTTGGTGGATAATGTGGTTTACAATACGCTGAACACTACTCCTGCTCAATTGGCAGAATTTCAAGAGAAGTTCTTCTTTATTTTCAACGTTGCCGTCGGCGGAAATTGGCCCGGTAGTCCAGACGCTACAACTCAGCTTCCGCAAACTATGTATGTGGATTACGTGCGAGTTTTTCAATAATGGACCTTTCATGAAAAGAATAAGTGCTGTCTTTTTTTGGTGCGTAATTGCCGCCTGCAGTGTTTCAAAAAATCGTCAATCTCCTGAGTTGACTGGCTTGACTTTAGAAGAAAAAGTTGGGCAGACCTGTCAAATTACCCTTGATGCGGTGGCTCAAACCGATTCACAAGGCCGGACCTTAGTTCCTTTAAAATTAGACACCAATAAATTAACCGAAGCCTTGGTTAAGTATAAGGTGGGCTCTATTCTCAATGTAAGCTGGCATACTTTGAGCAGGGAACAATGGAAGGAAATCACGGAAACCATCCACGCTTATTACACTTCGGGTAGGATTAAAATCCCAGTGATTTATGGAATTGATGCGATCCATGGGGTAAACTATACGCGTGGGGCAACGCTTTTCCCCCAGGAAATTGGACTTGCGGCCACCTGGAATCCCAGCATCGCTGAAGAATTTGCTCGAATAACAGCCTATGAAACACGTGCATCAGGAATACCTTGGAATTTTTCTCCCGTACTCGACTTGGGTAGAAATCCCTTATGGTCAAGGAATTTTGAAACCCTGGGGGAAGACCCTTACCTCTGCTCAGTGTTGGGCGCGGCGATTATTAAAGGATATCAGGGGAATAATCCTACTTCCATCGATTCCCTCCATGTTTTAGCTTGCATGAAACATTTTGTTGGATACAGCGCCTCGTTGAGCGGTCGGGATAGAACTCCGGCATGGATTCCTGATAAATACATGAAGGAGTACTATTTACCTTCGTTTAAAGCTGCTGTGGATGAAGGCGCTCACACCGTGATGATTAATAGTGGATCCGTTAATGGAATTCCAGGGCATATTAATAAGTCATTAATTCAACACACCCTCAAGGATGAGTGGAAATTCTCAGGCTTTGCCGTATCGGATTGGGAAGATTTTAACATGTTACACACGGTACATCGCGTAGCACCGGATTTGAAAACCGCCTATGAACAGGCCTTCAATGCGGGGGTTGATATGAGCATGGTTCCTCTTTCACCCGATTATAAAACCTATTGTGAATCGATGATTCAATCGGTCAACGAAGGGAAGATTTCGCGGAGTCGTTTGGACGATGCGGTTGGCCGTATCACGAACACTAAGCTAGCGGTAGGTTTATTGAACAAAAACCAACCTTCTTTGGATACTTATTCGGCATTTGGTTCCCCTCAGCACAAAAGGACTTCGAAACAGGCCGCGTTAGAATCTATTACTCTATTAAAGAACAACGGGATCCTACCCTTAAATTCAACAACTAAATTCTTAGTTGCTGGTCCTTGTGCTGATAATCTGAATGCGCTAAATGGAGCATGGTCGCATACTTGGCAGGGGATGGACACTTCGTTCAATACCAAGGGATGTAAAACCATCGTACAAGCAATGCTCGAAAAATATGGGGATCAATGTCTTTTTTCAAAAGGTGTTGAACTATTTAAAGAAAAAGAGGTTGAAAAATCAAGGTTTGTTGATCTTAACGACTATATCCAAAAATTGGAAGAGGTAGAAACCGTGATTTTGTGTTTGGGAGAACTACCAGGAACAGAAAAGCCCGGTGATATTCGCAGTTTAAACATGGATTCCAAACAACTTGAGTTGGCGAAATTAGCTTACGCTAAGAAAAAAAATGTGATTATCGTATTAATTGAGGGTCGACCGCGCATTATCCGAGATATTGTTGACTCAGCAGCATCTGTTGTACAATGTTATTTACCTGGAGATTATGGGGCGGAAGCCTTGGTGGAGCTCATCTCGGGAGAAGCGAATTTTAGCGGTAAATTACCCTACACGTATCCAAAATACGACGGGGTAATGGAGTTTTATGATCGCCCGAGAAGCGTTGATCGATCCAATGTTGGCGATTTTAAGGCTTTTGATCCTGAATGGCCTTTTGGATTTGGGTTGCATTATGGGGAAGTAAGCTATGAGAATCTAAAATGCAAGGAAGAGTTTAGCGAAAATGTGCCTTGGGAAATTTCCGTAGATGTGATAAATAAAGGCCATCGCGAAATAAATGAGGTGATTCAATTGTATGTTGGGGACGAGATCGCAAGCATGGTCCCAGCGGGCGAACAATTAAAACGCTTTCAAAAGGTGAAAATTCCTGCAGGAAAAAGTGTTACCGTACACTTTGTGTTGAACAAGACCGACTTAATGTTGGTAAATCAATCCGGAGAATGGGCGTTTGAGCCTGGAACCTTTACGTATACCATTGGATCATTGAAGGGCAAGGTTGTGATCAATTGAATTATTAAGCCCTTGATACTTAAATAATTTCAATTATTTTAGCCTTATTGTAAAAATTACTATATTTACCCTGTGCAACTTTAAATTTATTTAATTATGAAAAAATTATTACTTCTTCTTTTACTTCCAATGGCATTCAATGCTCAAATTGTTGGAACGTGGAAATTAGCTCCACAGGCAGGTGCCTTAGGAGTAGGCCCTGCCTTAGGAGACATTTCTTGGTGGTCGAATTCTGTTGGAGATTTAACGACCAGAGCGTGCCTTTTTGATGACTCCATTACGTTCAATGCGAATGGTACTATGATGCATTACATGGATGGGCAAACGTGGTTAGAGGGATGGCAACAGGTTCCTGGTTCGGCACCGGGTGCTGTTCCAGATGTATGTGGAACGCCAATTGCTCCACATAACGGGGCAAATCCTTCAATGACTTACGCCTATAACGGAACAAATAATACGCTTTCTGTATATGGTTTAGGTGCACACATGGGCTTACCTAAAGCAATTAACGGCGCTGAAATCAACGATCCTGCAAATGCAGCAGATACGATTGTCTATATGGCTACACTCAGCAACGGTGGAAACACCATGACCTTAGACATTAACTTTGGTGTTGGATATTGGAGATTCGTTTACAATAGAACCCAATTAATCCCTGTAGCCAATTATAACGTTACGTTCCGAGTGGATATGGCTCAGTATACGGGAGCTGGAAATGTTGGAAACGGTGTTTTTCTTAACGGTTCTTTCAACAACTGGTGCGGTTCATGCAACCCAATGACCAATGTTTCAGGCTCCCTTTGGGAAGTTACCTTGCCCCTGAATCCTGGAGGCATAGAATATAAATTCACCGTGGATGGTTGGAACGATCAAGAGAACTTCTTAGGGGGTGAGCCATGCGTTGATACCGTAATGGACGGGTTCAATAACCGTTTTCATATGGTGGCAAACGATGTTGCCCTTCCTGCCGTTTGTTTTAATTCGTGCGATGTTTGTACAAACGACATAACATTCCGGGTGAACATGAATGACTATGTTGCAGGTGGTGGTTCCACGGCAGCAGGCGTTTTCTTAAACGGTACCTTTAACAACTGGTGTGGTTCATGCACCCCAATGGCGGATGTTGATATGGATGGAATTTGGGAAGTGACCGCTCCTTTAGCAGCGGGTAACATAGAATACAAATTCACCGTTGGCGGATGGGCATTTTCTGAGCAATTTGCTGGAGGGGAGCCGTGTACAGTGACCAACGGAGGATTCACCAATCGTGCGGGTACGGTATCAACGGATTCTACCTTGAGCGTAGTTTGTTGGCAAAGCTGCACGGACTGTCCTGCTAACATCGATGAATTGAACGAAAATGGAATCGTTATCGCTCCAAATCCGGCCACCACTTCAGTAAACGTTTCTGCGAAATCAGAAATTCAGGCGGTAGCAATTTACGATATAAATGGACGTATGGTTCAGTCGATTGCGGTTAACGGTGCCTCCACTTCAGTGAGTGTTGCAGGCCTGAACCATGGACTGTATTTGGTTTCCGTTTCGACAAACAAAGGGTTATTTACCCAACGAGTAATCGTAGAATAACATCGGATTTTTAATGAATTAAAAGGGGCTTCGGCCCCTTTTTTCATTTGCTTTCCTACCTTTGCATCATGGACTTTGATACCGAACTGCGCTTTCAAAAGTTGATAGATTTTTTGAAACCAACCTTTGAAATGGACCTGGATCTCACCGCCTTGATTTATTTGGTGGGTTTAAACGAAGCAGGCTTTGGCTTTAGAAATTATTCTAAGCAAGAAAAAATGGACCTCATGCACGTGGCAATATGTACCTTGCTTTCTCCTGCAGGATACTACGAGTTCTCGCACCGTGACGAACAGAATTGGCCACATTTCAACCTCCTCCAGCCCTTGCCGTCTTTGGAAGAAAAAGAGCAAAAACACCTGCTCAAAGAGGCGATAATCGACTATTTTTTGGAAAAAGAATACGTTTCTTCGGAAATGTTGCTTACCTCGGCTTAGGACCGATGTATTTGATGATTGGATTCGTTCCGGTAAAACAAGTGCGTTCGATGGAAATGCGCAGTGTGTCTATCTTTCCATTTCTCGCAATATTTTCCTTACTGCATAGCGCTCCGATGCTTACATAATCCAGCGAACAACGCCAGAACCATTCTTCAGGAGTTAAATAATCATACAGCGGCTTTTCGTTTGGGCCTTGGGTTGTTGGAAGCGGGTATTTAAGCATAAGCTCCTCTAAAGAACATGTTTTGTCGATGTCTTGGATCGTAACCTCTTCTTTAACATCCAAGCGACCTTTCCAGTATCCAAATTCATCAGTACGAATGATTTTTTTCTTTCCCCCTTCGGTGATTTGAAATGCGTGATTTGAAAACCCTTCATTCCTTCCTTGCATTTCGGTTGAATCGGGTAACTTTCCGCCACAATATGGCCAATGATTTACAACATGAATAATCGTTAAAGGTTTGCAAGAGGTAAAAACAAAGGCCGTTGTTAAGGAAAGAATTTTCAGGAAAAATGAGTTCATAATCGCATTTTATAGTGGATATTTGCGAATTATAGCCCTGTAATTGCATTAGCGAGCCTGCGTGATTCTATATCGGTTGAAATATAATCATCCAAATTCGGACTTGAGATTAGTGCTGTCTTCTCCATCACCGATTCATTTATTCGTGCGATGTCTAAAAAAGAAATGCGGTCCTCCAAAAAAGCTTGTACCGATACTTCGTTGGCGGCATTCAGTGCACAGGCAATGTTCCCGCCCAATTCCATAGCTTGGTAGGCCAATTCGAGGTTTTTAAAGGTTTTAACGTCTGCTTTCTCAAACGTAAGCTGCGGATAATCCATGAAGTTGAAACGAGGGTAATCGGTTTTTAAGCGCTGCGGATAGGTAAGGGCATATTGGATAGGTAATTTCATGTCGGGCAAGCCCAGCTGTGCTTTCATGCTGCCATCTTCGAACTGAACCAACGAATGCACAATGCTTTGCGGATGAACGATAACATCAATCTGTTCCGCTTTCAAGTTGAACAACCATTTGGCTTCAATGACTTCTAAACCTTTATTCATCATAGAGGCAGAATCAATGGTAATTTTTGCGCCCATAGACCAATTAGGGTGCTTTAACGCTTGCGCCTTCGTTACTTTCTCCAATTGCTCTACCGAATATCCTCGGAATGGCCCGCCCGAAGCAGTTAAATAAATTTTTTCAATTGCGTTGAACTGTTCTCCTGGTAAGCATTGAAAAATGGCGGAGTGTTCGGAGTCCACCGGGTATATGTTGATGGCGTGTTTTCGAGCCAATGCCGTAATTAATGCTCCCGCCACGACCAAGGTTTCTTTATTGGCTAATGCAATATCCTTTTTTGCCTCAATGGCTGCAATTGTTGGCTGCAATCCCGCATAGCCAACTAAAGCGGTTAACACGACATCCACTTCGGTAGATTGCACCACCTGGCACAAGGATTCTTTTCCGCAGTAGACATGAATGTCGTCATTCCATAACGCTTCTTTTACTTTCGTGTATTGCGTTTCGTCTACAATCACCACCATATTTGGGTTAAACTTGCGCGCTTGTTCAATTAATAAGTCTGCATTGTTTCCCGCAGTAATTACTTGCAAATCAAATAATTCTGGATAGGCCTCTATCACCTCCAAGGCTTGTGTTCCAATGGATCCTGTGGAACCCAAAATGGCTACGCCACGTTTTTTTAACATATAGCATTATTTTTTAGTGCCATGAGCTTCAAAGGAATTGCCCCCTCCCAGGCCATAATATCCTCCCGTTAGTTCAAAATGGTTCTTGTCCGTGAATGATCCGTTAGCTTGGTAATGCCAATCAGGACTTTCGAAATGAAGGGTTCCGTCGGTTTCTATCAGGTAAGGAGTTGAGCCATTCTGGCTAACGAATTCAACGTAATAGCGTTCTTCGGAACGCCTAACTTTAACGCTGTAATGCGTGGTATCGTATTGATACCCTTGTCCCATAACCCAATTTGAGTTGTACGAGACTACGTCATACGTTCCTACATACTTGGAACGATAATCCATCAGTGGTTTTTTGCATGCCGCCATTAAACCAACCAATGCGAAAAAAAGAACGGAGTTTTTCATCATCAATGCGCTTCTAACCAATTATTTGCGATTTCCATCTCCACAACCATGGGCACAGCCAAATTCACGGCGCTTTCCATGGCCTCTTTCACCAGATTCTTCATGGCTTCTTGTTCGGAAAGATGTACGTCGAACAACAATTCATCGTGCACCTGTAAGATCATTTTTGATTGCAAGGAATGCGCTTTCATCGCCTTTTCCACTGCGATCATCGCCATTTTGATGATATCTGCCGCCGACCCTTGTATAGGGGCATTGATGGCGTTTCGTTCGGCATAACCCCGTACCATGGCGTTCGCGGAATTAATATCGGGCAAATAGCGTCGGCGTTTCATGATGGTCTCAACGTAACCATGTTCTCGAGCAAACGCGATTACATGATCCATGTAGGATTTGATGGTGCCAAATTGCTCGAAATAAGCATCTATGATACCCTTCGCTTCGGTTCTTGAAATCCCCAAGTTTTGGGCCAAGCCAAAAGCGGATTGCCCGTAAATGATTCCAAAATTAACCGCTTTGGCAGCACTTCGTTGTTCTCGGCTTACTTCTCCAATGGGAACCTTATAAACTGTGGCCGCTGTCGCTGCGTGGATATCCAATCCTTCCTTGAAGGCCTTAATCATTGAGGGGTCTTCGCTCAAGGCGGCAATTATTCGAAGCTCAATTTGCGAGTAGTCAACGGACATAATCTTAAATTCCGGCCCTCGTGCAACAAATGCCCTTCGTATTTCCCGTCCTTTTGCCGTTCGAATCGGGATGTTTTGCAGGTTCGGGTTGTTGGAACTTAAGCGTCCAGTAGCGGTTACTGTTTGCATGAAACTTGTATGGATTCTACCATCCTTTGGGCTACAAAGTTCGGGCAAGGGGTCCACATAGGTGCTTTTCAATTTTCGCAGTTGGCGGTATTCCAACAGTTTTGGGATAATGGGATGGTCGTGCTCGTGTTTTTGCAAAACTTCCTCGGAAGTTGCGTATTGACCCGTTTTTGTTTTTTTAGCCTTGCTGCTGATTTTTAAATGATCAAAAAGGATTTCTCCCAGCTGTTTTGGGGAGTCAACATTGAATGGCACCCCAACTTCAGCGATGATTTCATCGTGCAAACGTACTAAGGTTTCTTGAAGTTCAACGGAATACGATTTTAGGGCTGGCACATCAATGGCAATACCTTCTTCCTCCATTTTGGATAAGACCTGAACTAAGGGCATCTCCATTGAATAAAACAACTCCTTTAAATGAGGTTTTTCAATTTCCTGCACCAATATATTCCTTAATTGAAGGGTAATATCCGCGTCTTCGCAAGCGTATTGATAAATTTCTTCCGGGGCTAATTCCCCCATGTTTCCCTGTCCCTTCCCTTTTTTTCCAATCAAGCTTTCAATGGAAATGGGTTGGTACCCTAAATAATACTGCGCCATAAAGTCCATCCCTTGTTTTGCCTCTGGATTGATCAAGTATTGCGCTATCATGGTGTCGAAAAGTGGCCCTTCAAGATTAAGACCATATCGCCCCAATACCTGTAGGTCAAATTTTGTGTTATGTCCCACTTTTTCAATGTTCGGGTGCTGGAACAACGGTTGGAATACCTCAAGAATCGCCATCGCTTGATCTCGAT
Organism: Bacteroidota bacterium; assembly: GCA_046046325.1. Lineage (GTDB taxonomy): Bacteria > Bacteroidota > Bacteroidia > Flavobacteriales_D > Crocinitomicaceae > UBA952. The sequence continues at coordinate 26,943 of JBJOJZ010000006.1, read as the reverse complement.
CCAGGGGAACAGGGACATAAAAAGCCTCTTTTGCATTGACCGCGAAAGACACCCCCACCAATAAATCATTCAACGAATCTGTTCCAGTGGTTTCGGTATCAAAGCAAAGGGTTGGATATTCCAACAAGAATTCAAACAACTCTTTTCGTTCCTTTTCTGTGGTAATCAGATGGTAGGAAGGGGTTTCTGTTTCGATGGTTTTTAAGGAAGATTCGGGCACGATTTCAGCCGTTCCCGGGTCTTCTACCGAAGAGAATAAATCGAGCTGTCCGTTCGATTTGGGCTTGGCGGTGGATGTTATTTGAAGTTCCTCCCCCAAGACCTTCATCATCAAATTTCTAAATTCCAGTTGGGTAAAGATCTCTCGGATGGCGTCTGGATTGGGAGGGCATATTTTGAGGTGTTCTTCGTCGAAAGGAACCTCAAGATCGATGAGAATGGTCGCCAACATTTTAGACACACGACCTTGTTCGGCGAATGCCACAACGTTTTCTTGCTGCTTTCCTTTGAGTTCGTGGGCGTGCTCAATTAACGATTCTACGCTTCCGTATTTGGCGATGAGTGATTTGGCCGTTTTTTCACCGATGCCTGGAATACCGGGTATGTTGTCCGAGGCATCTCCCCATAATCCCAAAATGTCAATAACCTGTAAAGGATTTTGCACTTCGAATTTTTCGCAAACCTCTTTTACACCAAGTATTTCGGGGGGATTTCCTCCTCTACCTGGTTTGTAAATAAAGGTACGTTCACTTACCAATTGACCATAATCTTTATCTGGGGTCATCATGTAGGTAAGGTATCCGCGTTGTTCTGCGATTTTTGCCATGGAACCAATCACATCATCGGCCTCATGTCCTGCCATTTCAATCATGGGGATATTAAAAGCACGAACGATATCTTTGATCGGCCCTATCATACTGCGGATATCTTCAGGCATCTCTTCGCGTTGTGCTTTGTAGGCTTCAAATTCTGCTTGTCGGTGCTCACTTCCTCCCGGGGGATCAAAAACCACCGCCAAATGCGTTGGCTTTTCGGTTTTAATAACATCGATTAAGACATTGGAAAAACCAAAGGCTGCGCTGGTGTTTTGTCCTTTAGAATTGACCCGAGGGTTTTTCGCAAAGGCAAAATATGCACGGTAAATGAGCGCATAAGCGTCAAGCAGGAACAATTTTTTCGGGGAATCGTGAGATAACAAAACCTAGGATTTACTTAATTCAACAAAGTGCTTGTAAAAGTAAGGAATCGTTTTTATTCCCACACGATAATTGAACAAACCATAATGTTCATTCGGTGAGTGAATGGCATCGCTGTCCAGTCCAAATCCCATGAGGATTGTTTTCAATCCAAGTTCTTGTTCAAACATGGCTACAATGGGAATGCTTCCACCGCTACGAACGGGTATTGCCACTTTTCCAAACGTTGCTTCATATGCCATAGCAGCGGCCTTATATCCTATCGAATCCAAGGGAGTCACGGTAGGTTGCCCTCCATGATGCGGCGTCACTTTTACGCGAACTCCAATAGGGGCGATTTTTTCAAAGTGCTGCTGAAAAAGTCGGGTAATTTCCTCCGGGTCTTGGTTAGGGACTAATCGCATGGAAATTTTCGCGAAAGCCTGCGACGCAATGACCGTTTTTGCTCCTTCACCCGTATATCCACCCCAAATACCGTTCACATCCAAGGTTGGACGAATGGAGCCTCTTTCAGGAGTAGTGTATCCAGCCTCACCAAAGGTTTCATCAATATCGAGAGCTTTTTTATAGGAAGTTTCCGAGAAAGGAGCTTTGGCCATGGCTTCTCGATCTTCGCGCGAAATTTCAAGTACGCTGTCATAAAAACCTTCGACCCTTATTTTTCCTTGATCGTCGTGCAAGGACGCGATCATTTCGCAAAGTGCGTTTATCGGGTTTTTCACGCAGCCTCCGTACAAGCCGGAATGTAAATCGCGGTTAGGACCCGTCACTTCGACTTCAACATAGCTCAAGCCTCTTAATCCGGTGGTAACAGAGGGAACATCGTTAGCCAGCATCCCTGTGTCTGAAACTAGAATGATATCTGCCGCTAATTTATTTTTATATTCTTTAACAAAAAAGCCTAAATGTTCACTTCCGATTTCTTCCTCTCCTTCAATCATGAATTTTACATTGCACGGAAGTTCGCCACTCGCCAGCATGGATTCAACCGCTTTCACGTGCATGAAAAACTGTCCTTTGTCATCGCAAGCTCCTCTAGCGAAAATGGCCCCGTCTGGATGAATTTCTGTGGGCTTAATCACGGGCTCAAAAGGGGGGCTATGCCATAAATCCAAGGGGTCTGCAGGTTGAACGTCGTAGTGGCCGTAAACCAATACAGTAGGGAGTTTTGGGTCAAGGATTTTTTGCCCATAAACAATCGGATGTCCTTTGGTTGCAATGATTTCAACGTCTTCCATTCCAATTTTTGTCAGATGCATTGCCACGGCTTCTGCGCAACGAAAAACTTCCTTTTGATAGTTTGGATCGGCGGATACGGAAGGAATACGTAACAAGTCAAGCAATTCGTTGGTGAATCGATCAAAGTTTTGTTGAAGGTATTCTTGGGTCTTTTGCATGGTTAAAGGAAATTGGTTTTTCACCGAATTTAGCATAAATTTGTTAAACCCTCAAACCTTCCCTATGATGCAACTTTTGGGATAGGAATTAGGTCATAACCTAAATTTTCGCGCATGAAACAGTGCCTTATACTATCTTTTCTTACCATTCTACATTTTTCAGGCATAGCCCAGCCCATCAATGTTTCCCCCACCCAAACGCCCCAACAATTGGTGAGCAATGTTTTATTAGGGGCAGGTGTTGTGGCTTCCAATATTACAATTAATGGGGTTCCCGGTCTGGCCAATACCCCCTTTGGAAACATTGCATATTTTACCAACACTAACGGTACCTTTCCCATGTCCAGTGGAATGGTGTTAACTACCGGAGATGCGATGGGAGCAATGGGTCCGAACAACTCGGGAAGCAATACTTTAGTTGGAAACTCACAAGATGTTTCCTCTGACCCAGACCTCGGTGCGATTGCTAATGGCAACATTACAAATGGCGTTATACTTGAGTTTGACTTTATTCCCGCAGGAGACACCCTCATTTTTAATTACATGTTTGGTTCGGATGAATATTTAGAATATTCGCCTCCCAATAATTCGTCATTTAATGATGCCTTTGGAATTTTTCTCTGGGGACCGGGCATTTCTGGGCCGTTTCCGTTGGCAGGATATCCGAATGGAGGCAATAACATAGCAACGATTCCGGGAGGAACGCCAGTGACCATTAACAATGTCAATCCTGTTACAAATTCTCAATACTATGTTTATAATGAAGCCCCTCAAGATACTTATATAGATGCGATTCAATACGACGGAACGACGGTAAAACTTACCGCTTCTGCTTCGGTTCAGTGCAATCAAACCTATCACATTAAATTTGCCATCGCAAATGTATTGGATCAAGCCTATGACTCCGGTGTTTTTCTTGAGGCAGGATCATTCTCATCCGCGGCCGTAAGTGTAGCGGTGGCAACAGTTTCAGGTGACACTACCATTGTTGAGGGATGTACATTCGCTGATTTTATTTTCACCCGACCAGAAGGCCAAACCAACGATACTTTGATTATTAATTATACGATAAATGGTACCGCTGTAGAAGGAGTGGATTACAATAATATGGTGAATCCGATTGTATTTTTACCTGGTCAAGATACGGTTATCTTGAACTTGACTCCGACCCAAGACGGATTAAATGAAGGTTTTGAATCCGTTACCATTACCGTTTCCATTGTTAACCCTTGCGGAGATACCATAACTTCCCAAGGAACCATTTACATTGGAGATGGACCGATCATTAATATACTCGAAAGCGATCCGCTCGTTCAATGTTTCCCCGATAGTGTTTTACTCACGGCAAGTGCTTCCGGAGGTTACGCTCCATACGATTTCAGTTGGACCACCCTTTCAGGTGTGCCTCTTTCTTCGAACGACTCTATTACAATTTACGCCACTCAGAACGGTGTGGTACATTATTTAGTAACAGCGGTCGACCAATGCAATTTTTCGCATACCGACACGGCTACGGTAACGGTAAATCAGACCATATCGATTGATAGCATTGCAATGACGCCTGCCACATGTATTCCAAGCGGAACCGTTTCCGCCTTTGTTTCGGGCACCACGGGCAATGTTACCTATACTTGGTCGAATGGGCAAAATGGACAATCCTTGCAAAATCTTTCCGGAGGTTGGTATCAACTGACGATAACAGATCAAGTGTGCAGTGCATCGGACAGTGTTTTTGTGACGACTATTAATGCTCCTATTGCAGCATTTACGGTTACCCCAGGATCGGGTTGTTCCCCATTAAATGTAGTCTTTACCAATAACAGCAGCAATGCTAATAGTTATTCTTGGGATTTTGGCAACGGTCAAACGGCATCTTCACCAACATTAGACTCTCAGAATGCGGTTTACACGACTGATATTCCAACCGGATACACGGTATTATTAACCGCCTCACAAGGCGCCAATTGCCAAGACACCCAATCGTTATTTATTCCGGTAAATGTTTGCGATTGTGCCGATGCGGAAGCATTGAATTACAACCCAAATGCAAATGTCAACGTTGTTTCAATGTGTACTTATCCGTATCCAGAGGTGGTGGCTCCTAACGTAATTACTCCGGATGGAGATGGCATCAATGATTTCTTCGAATTAGACTATGTGAATGTTGTTTCGATTGAACTATTTGTTTTCAATCGTTGGGGGTCCATGCTATATTCGGGGAGCAGTTACGATGTACTCGTTTCATCCCCAAAATGGGACGGAAAAAACGGCGAAACCGAGGCCAAAGAAGGAGTTTACACCTACACCTTCAAGGCAACAGGCGTTTCGGGAGGTGAGGTTCAAGGGCATGGATTTTTTCATTTGATTCGTTAGTTCTATATGCTGGAAACGGGAAAGTGGGGAGAGGAACAAGCGGCAAATTATTTAATTAACAACGGCTACTCAATACTTGCACGAAATTATCGCCACCAAAAGGCAGAAATTGACCTTATTGCGCAAACGGGAAATTGGGTAGTTGCGGTAGAGGTGAAAACGCGCACAGGTAAACAAGTACAGCATCCCTTTCATGCCATTACCAAAACAAAACAGCGCTTGTTAATCAAAGCTATTAATTTTTATGTGCGTACATGGCCAAATCCCGTTGAGATCCGAATGGATGCCATAAGTGTGATGCAACATCAGCACGAAGTGGTTATTCAACATTTGCAAGATGCTTTCCCAGCTTTTTAAGCAAACATTATTCCCGTACCTTTGTAAAAACTGCTCGTGATGAACACAAACAATCGAAGAGGTAAACCAGAAGCCTCTAAATCCGCTGAAAGCAAACCCAAAGAGGTTAAACCAAGGGATAAGCGCAAGTACATTGATTTTAAAATCAAGGTAAAAAAAGGAGATCCTTTACCAAGCTTTAACGATGATGCCATTCGTTTGAACAAATACTTATCCAATGCGGGTGTTTGCTCTCGAAGGGAAGCCGACGTTCTGATACAAACAGGGGTTATCACGGTAAACGGTAATATTGTAACGGAGCTTGGCTATAAAATAGCGCCAACCGACGTTATTCAATGCAATGGCGAAACGATCAATTCGGAGAAAAAAAGATACGTGTTACTTAATAAACCCAAAGGATTTATTACCACCATGGACGATCCCCAAGGTCGAAAAACCGTAATGAGTTTGGTGCGTACGGCTTGTAGGGAAAGGATTTATCCTGTTGGCCGATTAGACCGAGAAACCACCGGATTATTATTGTTCACCAACGACGGGGATTTAGCAAAGAAGCTAACACATCCCCGTTATCAAGCACGGAAAATTTACCACGTTGAACTGAATAAACCCGTGAAATCGGAAGATTTAGAAAAATTACTACGCGGTGTTGATTTGGAAGACGGTAAGTCCAAAGCTGACAAAGCCTCTTATGTTGAGGGAGGTAATTCCCGTGAGGTTGGTATAGAAATTCATTCGGGAAAGAACAGAATTGTGCGTCGAATGTTTGAGTCTCTTGGATATACCGTGGTGAAATTGGACCGCGTAGTGTTTGCAGGGTTAACGAAAAAAGACTTGCCAAGAGGGATGTTTCGGCATTTGTCCGAGGATGAGGTATCGTTTTTAAGAATGACAAAAAATGTATAGAGGAATTATAGGCGTATTGCTCGCAATCTACAGTCTTATCGGCTGCTCATCGCAACAAAGCGAAAGCCGTCATCCATTGGCACATTATTTTTATCCCATTTCATCAACACCCGTAATTTACGTGTATCGCGATGTTATTGGAGGCCTTGATGAACAGTTTCACCGAGTTTATTCTGTCACGGATCATCTCGGTAAACACCTCGTTATAGAGCGCTACGCCTCGGATGGACGAATATTAGAAGCGCTGAATTTTAACGTTGATTCGTTGGATATTCAAGACCATATGGTGGTTAACCGTGAACAGAAAAAAACCAAAGCGTTTCTTTACAAAGCAACATATTTTCCATGGGGAAAAGACCGAACAACATGGTTTGCGTCTAAGTTTGAAGGCGTTTTAGATTCAACATTAATTTTGCAAGAGATTAAACGTTCCATTTTTAAAAGTGATGTGGAAAGGGAAGTTTTAGGAGACAATAAGCGGTGTATCATTTTGTTAGATAGCACACGTTATTCTTTAATAAATCCCTTTACAAAAAGCGAGAAATCGTTAACAGAAATTTCTCGATCGTATTTTGCAGAAGGTAAGGGACTTGTGGAGTGGAAAGGAAGTAAGAATAAAGTACATTTTAAGTTGGAACAAATCATGTCGCAGGAGGATTGGCTAAAAATCTTGGGAAAATGAAGTTTGTCTTGATTATTTTTATAGCGGCTTCAGGTCAGATGTTCGCCCAATCTTATCGGATTTCATCAACGGCAAAAAAAGTAGTGTCATTTCATTTGGGGACCTCTTTTAATCGCTTCTCTTCGTCAACCTTTTTGATGAAGGGCAATTATTTTGACGTGTCCTTTGACAAGGCACAATTTGGTGCGCTGAAAGATAAATGGTCCGTTGCGCAGTATTTCAGCAGCCCAATGAAGCTCGGCATTGGATTTAACGTTCGAAAAAACTTACAAGTCATGGTTGGACTTGATAATTTTAAATATGAGTTGCAACCTCAAGTCTTGACGGTTTCGGGCAGCGTGTATCCATCCTTTGATAAAGTTGGGGGTCTTTCGGGCACCTATTCCAACACTCAGATTTCCATGGATACCATTGGTTTTCGGGCTCAAATGCGCAATATTCGTTTAATTTCCTTGCAAATCAACAGGTTAGTTCCATTGGTGCATTTTAAAAATCATTCATTCGCTTCAGTTGCAACTTATGGGGTGGAATTTGGGGCGATACACTCTGATTATACGTTAAATTTCGGCTCGGCTTTTCAAGAAACATTATCGACCCTTTCGGGTATAGGATCTGCGATTCAATTGGGGATGAGGTTAGAGTTTTTTGGGAGATTTTATCTTTTGCCGTCGATAAGCGGTGGCCTTCTAATGCAAAAGAACCTTAGAATGAATGCAACAGAGGCAAGTCAAAAAGCACAGCAAAATCTTTGGTTTGGTCAGGCTTCGATAAGTGTTGGCACCACATTTTTTCCAGGGAAAAAGAAAAACTGTGATTGTCCGCACTTTTAACGGTTTTTGCTTCCCGCCCGGAAATCTATTTTATAATAGAAAATAGGTAAGAAGCCAAGCTGTGTTTTTTCAGAGACAGGTTGGTAATTAGGGGAATTTACCACCGATGGGTCGAGGGAAGGAGCATATGCAAGGCTTAATAAGTTCTTCGTGCCAAGAATATTGACAAGGTCTAAACCTATTTCGTGGGTCATGGCTTTAGCATTCATTCTCCAGGAAATTTTTAAGTCCATCCGAAAATAGTCTCTGAATTGCAATTCATTGAACATCGAGTCTTGGTAAATAAGGTCTTTTTCCAAATTAGTTCTTGCAAGGTCCACCAAACCATATCGCTTTCCTCCAGCAGTTGTAACTTTTGTGCCAATTCCGAGGATGTTCTTTTTTCCAATCTTGAACTCCTTTCCTGCCAATAAATTGGCGACATAGGAACCATTGTATGAAGTGTTTCGAAGAACACCATCACTTCCTGTATATTTTGAATCGTAAAGGGTTCCGGAAAAGAGGAAAAAGAAACTTTTATCGAAGTATTTTTGAACCGTGAGCTCGAGACCATAATTATAACCGGTTCCTGTGTTTTCTAACGAATCTGCAAAAATTCGAGTGAATCCACTCCCCATATTAATCATGGAGAATGAACTCGGGGCAATGGTAACAGGAATGTTGTATAAGTACTGATAATAGGCCTCGGTACGAACGCTAAAGCCTTTTCCAAAGAACTTTTCATATCCTATTCCTGAATGTAGACTTTTCGTAAAATCCATTCCTTTATTGAAAAAATTGCCCGCACCTTTCCGGTTGTCAACGTATGTATACAAAGGTTGTGCTTGGCTATGCATTCCCGCTCCGGCGAAAATTGATTGATTACCTGAGAGTTTATGTTTGAATCCCAACCTGAGTTCCGCAGGACTGAAGCTATTGCTCATAGAAAAATACTGGCTGTGAATTCCGGCCGTAAAGTCCGTGTTGTCGGACATTCGCCATTTCCACTGCATGAAGGGCTGTATTAAAACGCAAGAGCCCTCATAATTCCAACGCGTGAAGAAAACGTTGGGCGTGTTATAATCCACCAAGGCAGAATCGTGCATGTTCATAAGGAATAAATCTGCGTTATATCCGAATTTTATCAAGTGTTGTTTATTGATTTTATGATTAAGCGCCGTGTAACTTGAGACTTTATGGGTTTTAAACGTGTAAGCCATTAAGGGATAGAGGGAATCTATTTGTATGGTAGTATCCCCTCCGTTAATGTCTAAACTACGCTGAAGGTAATCGTGGTTGGCATGCTGAACTTCAAGGGAATAAGCCAAGGTGCTGCTAATAAATGTTTTCTCATTGATGGCTTTCTTATAATTCAAACCTGAAACAGCCATGGAGGTCCCAAAGTACTGATCCCTGTCGCCTTCGCCGTAAAGATCTGTCGTATACTCCGTTTTTTCTGAAATCATGATGGAAATCTTGCTTTTACCACCCATTCCCCAAAGGGATAAGTTCCCGCCTTTGCGTAATTTAAAATTGAATTTGAAGGCTAAATCTCCATAAGTTGGAATGGCATCAGTTCCTAACTTTATACCAAAGGTTTGAAACAACGAAAGGGTGGAATATCTCCCCATCATAAGGAAAGAGGCGTTTCCTTTCTTATTTAACGGACCCTCTGCCAAGAATTCCGTTCCCAATAATCCAAATTGTCCTGTAAATTCATGGCGTTGATCGTTTCCGCTTCGGAGCTTTAGGTCAAAAACTCCCGATACGCTATTCCCGTATTCCGCAGGAAAGGCACTCATGATGAAGTCCGAATTACCAAGAATTTTATTGTTAAGCACAGAAACAGGCCCACCAGAACTTCCCGCAATGGCAAAATGGTTAGGATTAGGGATATCAATACCCTCCACACGCCAAACAACCCCTAAAGGGCTATTTCCTCGAATGATGATGTCGTTACGTGAATCGTCGGCACCTTGAACTCCTGCAAAATTGGAAGCCATTCGAGCAGGGTCCATTCGAGATCCTGGATAGCGATTCGTTTCTTCTACCGAGAACTGTTGCGCTGAAATCACTGCTAATTCGTTGATGATTTCCCCTTTCTTTCTACCGGTAACAACCACTTCTTCTTTGTTCGTAACGGATTCTTGAAGCAAAATAGATAGAATTAGTTCTTTTCCTGAGTTTATTTCAATGGTTTGTGTTTTTGGTTCGTATTGTATGTACTTCGTAGTAAGACTATATTTTCCAACCGGAACAGCAGGGATACTAAAAGAGCCTTCCGCATCGGTTACAGCACGGTAATTCGTTCCATTCTCGTTTTTGAGATCAATCTCCACTTTAGCGCCCGAGAGCGGAAAATTCGTTTCGGAATCCATGACTTTGCCTCGAACATTTTGTGTTTGGCCAATGGAAATTAGGGCAGTAAGTAAAAATAGAAAGGTAATTATTGGTTTCATAGGCTCTTTAGGTTGGTCATAAAACAATTGCAAGTAAAGATAATAAAAGTTAAATAGCTGTTAATTTGTAAATTGTACTTTCTTTGTACGGATATTTGTCCGACTAATAAATTATTACCCTATGAAATCCTTTGTTCTTCCCCTTTTCGTTGTTTTATTCAGCTTTATTTCTTGTGCCCAAAAAGAAACTCCTGCTTTAACATGGTACACCGATGTCTCACTTGCAGCAGAAGCGGCCGTGACAGAGGAAAAACCCATGTTGTTGTTTTTTACCGGAAGCGATTGGTGCGGTTGGTGTCACCGTTTACAACGTGAGGTGTTCAATACAACAACGTTTTCTACCTGGGCGGCAAACAATGTCATTTTAGTGGAGCTCGATTTTCCGAAAAGTAAAGTTCAGCCTCAAAACATAAAAGATCAAAATCAAATGTTACAACAACAATTTCAGGTGCAAGGCTACCCAACCATTTGGTTTGTTAATGTGGTTAAGGAGGGCGAAAAATACAATATGTCTACCTTAAAATCTTCGGGATACATGGCAGGAGGACCAGATGTTTGGATCGCCAATGCGAAGTCCATCATCGAAGGGGGAAAGTAATTTGATTAAAGCACATGGAGTAAAGTTCCATGTTCAAGTACTTTTCCACTGCTGGATTTTGTGCACAATACACCCGCTTTAATTGTTTTTGTTGGAAAAATAAAAGCAGCGATTTCCCGTAAGTTTTCTGGAGTGATTTTTGGCGTATAGGTTGATAAAATAAGTGTCCCATCCTCCTCTAAAAGCGAAGCGGCATGTTGCAACAAAGAATCCAATTGATTTTCGAGTTGCCATTTTTTTCCTTTGGTTCCAATTCCCCAAGCAGGTGGATCCATCTGAAGAATGTTATAACGATGTTTCCGTTTAATTTCTCGGTCCATAAACAAAAGTGCGTCTTCGTATACTAATTTTCCCTTCGAAAAATCATTGGATTGAAAATTCTCCCGGGCCCATGTTAGTGCCGATTTCGAGGAATCAACATGGATTACTTCTGCTCCCGCTGTTCCAGCAATCACGCTGGATACCCCTGAATAAGCGAATAAGTTCAAAAATTTCGTTTCAGAATTCGTCAGGTTCTTGATTTTTTCCCAATTAATCGCTTGTTCGGGAAATACGCCGGTATGTTTAGTGTTTTTTAAATTGATTTTAAAGCGCATATTTTGATATAAAACAAACCACTCTTCTGGCTTGTCCGAAAGTTTTTTCCAGTTTCCGTAGGCACCTTTTTCCTCTTTAAATTGAAAATGGGCTAGTTTCTTCCATTCTGTTTTGGTTTTTTCGGATTTAAAATAAGCGTTAATATCAGGTCGAATGGTAATGGTGGTTCCCCAACGCTCCAGCTTTTCTCCGCCTCCAGCATCGATTAGCTCATAATTTTCCCAAGATGGGGCAAATATTCTTTGGCTCAAAGTTATCGCATTTTAGGCAGTTTTTTTCTTCCGCCCATCATTTGAGCCATGCGCATTTGGTTTTTCGAAGGTGCCGCCGACATTTGTTGCTGCATCATTTTTATTTGATCTTTCAGCATACCGCTCTTGTCAAATTTCTTGGCGTCTGCCAAAAGGTTTGTTGCCTCTGTGCGCCGACCGGTTTGGAGGCAAATCCCCGCCAATTGCATACGAGCCACCGCATTATCCTCATTGGTTCTTAACCCCAAGGAAAGCGCTTTTCGAAGTTGTTGCTCGCTTTGAGCCAATCCTGATTCTTGAGCATTCATAAGTGCTTGAAGATAGAGAACATAAGCATGTTGTTTGCGGGGCAAAAATTGAGGAGCACTAATTCGATTGATGTATTTTTTTGCTTTTTCTTGGTTACCCAAGCGCATCTGATTCAACGCCAAAATCATGTTTTCATTTCGGAAAAAAGTGAATCCTACCAATAATAAAGGAAAGATCATGAATATCCCCCAACCCCATGAGCCCGTGGAAAAAAGAAAAATGGTAACAAATAAAAGACTTAATGCAACAAGTATTCGAACAATAAAAGCTACCATAATTTAATCGTTAAGGGTGGCGATACATTTTAATTCAATGCAAATGGGGGACGGTAGCGCGTTTATTTCCACCGTTGTTCTACAAGGCTGATTGGTCTGAAAATACTCCGCGTATAGCCTATTATATGTTTGAAAGTCGCGCTTCATATCGGTTAAAAATACGGTAACATCCACCAATTGCTCCCAACTAGAACCCGAGGCCTCTAAAATTAGCTTAACGTTTTCAAAAACACTTCGGCATTGGGCCTCAAAATCAAACGCATGATAATTTCCATGCTTGTCAAGGGATAAACCCGGAACCAACGAGTCCGTGCTGTCCGAACCCGCAACACGAGGCCCAACTCCGGAAAGAAACAACAAGTTGCCGACTCGTCGCGCATGGGGATAGAGTCCTAAGGGTTTGGGTGCGTTGGAAGCGTTGATTTTCATTTACGATTACAAATATAAGGATTAACCTTGCCAAGAAGCTATCTTTTGGATTGAAAAAACTGTTTTAATAGGTTACTGCAAGCTTCATCCTCGACTCCTGAAATCAATATGGTATTGGGATGAAATAAAGGAGGAGAAAAGTGATTAGCTCCACGTCGCTCATCCGAAGCACCGTATACTACTTTACCAATTTGACTCCAATACAGTGCCCCCGCGCACATCGAACAGGGTTCGAGGGTAACATACAACACACATTCTTTTAAATACTTCGCACCTAAAAAGTTGGAGGCGGCGGTGATGGCTTGTATCTCCGCATGTGCCGTAACATCCAAGAGTTTTTCGGTAAGGTTGTGCCCTTTTCCAATAATTTGATTTCCAGCAACAACGATTGCTCCTACGGGCACTTCTCCTTCTTCAAACGCTTTATGCGCTTCAATTAAGGCTTGCTTCATAAAATAAGTATCATTGAAAGGATTTATCATTCGGATGAAAGGGGCAAAGAAAATAAAATTATTTTTACCCCATGAAATACTGCTTGGTTATTTGGTTTTTTTGGTTTTTTTTAACGATACTTGCTCAGAAGGATAACCGCTTTAATCTCAAAAAAATACAAACAGGACCTTATTTTGGGCTTCAACAAGGAAGAAATATCGTTCTTGAATTGGGGGTTGAACGGCGGATGAAAGAGATAAAATTCAAAAGCCCAAATTCTTTTGCTTTGAACGCTGGAATCAACTACGATTACCGCGCCAGTTTGTTGGGTGCTGATGCAGGTTTTTGGTTTAGGCCTAACAGAATTAGTTTTACTTTCGGTGCCTCAGGTGCTGTTCGGTCCAATTTTGACCATGCAATGATTGGTTTCGCACCAATGCTAGGATATAAAATTTGGTTATTGCACGCTTTTGCGGGGTATTATTATTACCCACAGCCTCTTCAAGGTTTATCGACGAATCAATTGTTCGTGTCGTTACGCCTTGTGTTAACCCAAAATTCGAAATGGAAAAACCAATAACCCAGGGATTTTTTTTAACCAAATCGGGCAATGCCTCTGATGCTTTTGAATTAAAAGCTTTTGAACTGCCGAGGTTAAGTCACAACGAGGTTTCCATTGAGGTCCAGGCCTTTGGGTTAAATTTTGCAGATGTCATGGCACGAAGAGGACGGTATCGAGATGCACCCAATTTGCCCTACATTCCAGGTTACGATGTGGTTGGGGTGGTGGTTCAAGCCGGCTCTGAAGAACACCAACACTGGGTTGGAAAACGCGTAGCTGCCTTCTGCCGTTTCGGGGGGTATTCAAAGGTTGTAAATACGCAAATCAATGCAATGGTTGACATCGGCCACAATATATCAGCGGGCATGGCACTATCGTTGTGTACACAAGGCGTCACTGCGTCCTACATGGCGGGACTCATTCCTCTACCTCAACATGAGGGATATGTTTTGGTTCACGCTGCCGCGGGAGGAGTGGGAAGCCTGCTCTTACAGTTACTTCATCTCCGAGGGTTTAAAACCATTGCAAAAGTTGGAACCCCGGAAAAGGCTGAGCGAATCCAACCCTTAAATCCTTCAGAAATTTTATTGGATAATACATCTGATTATTTTAACGACCTTAAACGAATTCTTGGTATGAACCGACTTGTGGCATCGTTCAATGCCACGGGTGGAAAAACCATTCGTAAGGATTTTTCGCTAATTGGATCAGGAGGACAATTGGTGCTTTTTGGAGGGGCGGAGTTATTAGGGTATCGTTGTAAATGGATTTCCATGCTAAAATTTGTTCGAAACAGCGGGTTTTTCTCCCCGCTGCCATTAATGATGGGCTCTAAAGGAATAGTCGGGGTGAATATGTTGCGTTTGGCAGACGATCATCCACACGTGCTGGAGTGGCATTTGAAACACTGTTTCCAATTATTTGAAGACGGTAAATTAATACCGCTACCTCCTAATGAATTTACGAGCCAACAATTGGCCGAAGCTCATACGTTTTTGGAAAGCGGCCAAAGTACTGGAAAAGTTTTGGTTTATTGGGAAGGAGCTTGACCAAGTATGGATTTAAAGAACCGTAAAAGAGGTTTTCTAAAAATAAACATCAAAATGAGGTACGGAAACACCATCAAATAAAGTATCCCAAAATTCATATTGGAACTAAAGGCGCTTTCATCTAGACCTGAACTTTGCTCCGCAAGCAGTTTACACTGACTGCAACCTTGAGCAAAGGCATCCGCAGTAAGGTTAAAAACGAGCAATAAAAGCCCCAGTTTTCGCAACATGATTTTTCTTTTTTACAAAACTAAGGGTTTTCGTACTTTTGAACCATGCACAAAGCGTTTTTTTTTACCTTACTGATTGGAGCACTTTGGGGCTGTCAGAATTCCACGTCTTCTTCTCCTAAACCGATGTCGTTAGATGAAGCGATTAACCGTTATCCAGATAGCGTTGAATTGCTACATCAAAGAGCCAATCGCTCCCTTGACTCCATGAATTATAGCCTTCTTCTCCAAGATGCCGCAAGGGCGTTTCGCCTAGATAGCAACAATCTAGAATCAAGGCTTTTATACGCTTTAGGGCTTATTAATAAGAAGGATGTCGGCGCATCTGATTTTACAACAGCGCAATACCATTTCGTTAAGGTGCTAAATAAAGACACCACCAATTTAAAAGCGATGGTGGGGATTGCAGGAGTTTGCGCAAACTTAGGGGGTAATGAAGCGGCATTTGGCTGGTTGAATAAAGCCTTAAGGATTAATCCTAGGTATCGAGACGCCTATGTTTTAAAGGGATCCATTTATTTAAGGGAAGGAAATTATAAGTTGGCAAAATCATCCTATGAAACAGCAGTACAGCAAGATCGCAAGTTCTTTCTTGGCTACATGATGCTCGGGACCATTTATCAATACGAAAATAATCCGCTGTGCATTGAGTACTTCACTACCGCCTGTCAATTACAGCCGAAAAACACCGAGGCTTGTTATTCCTTAGCCTATGCCTATGAAAGTTTTGATCTAGTCAAAGAGGCAAAACGATTTTACCGAAGGATGGCAAAACTGGACAGCGCATTATGCGAGCCTTATTTCCATCTTGCATCGATAAAGCAATTCAATGAGGGGGATTTAGATAGTGCCATGCATTGGTACAGTGTTGCACTGGACCTAAACCCTAATCACATTGAGAGTTTACATAATTTGGGTTTGTTATATGAGGAGAAAAAAGACCGTACAAATGCGCTATTAACTTATGCAAAAGTGTTAAAAATTAACCCTGACTACTCCCTTACGAAGGACCGAGTTAAGGCGTTAAGAAAGTAAAATATGGATCAACGGATACAACGATTAATTGCTGAGCTTTTTCTGCCGATAGCGGGCGTTTTTTTTTGGCAATGGAATACCGCCTTTTTGCTCTGGTTTGTTTTGCTGGATGGTATAACAGGCTTGGTAGTTGGCCGAATACATCCTGTGCGCAGGAGTCCGTGGGAACACACCTTGCTCCAGTGCGGTGAATGTGTTTTAGCGGCATTGTTGATTTTTGCCTTAAGTGATTCATTCACGGATAGTTTTTTTAAGTTCTTTTTCTACGAGGACACAGGGATTCCACAAGGGTATTTTTTATTGCCAATGATCGTATTAGGAGAGTGGATTAAATGGAAGACGAGTAAAAAAATTGGGGTATATTGTTTCCAACCTTTAAAAGCGATTTATGCTAAAATTGCTTTTTTCGGTTTGCTATTCGTATTGGGAGCTGTTGGAATCCAAGATTTTTATCTTTCACTAACCCTTATTTTTCTAACGGCACTCGTAATTCTTTTTGTTCCTCAAGATGTTTTAGTGATTTAACTTATTTTTGTCTCTTATGAGTGAAATCAACGAAAGATTAATTAAAAACCGCAATTTAAGCCTTCAGGGAGGGGGAGAAGCAAGGGTGGAAAAACACCATGCACAAGGCAAGTTAACCGCTCGAGAGCGCATTACTCTGTTGCTGGACGAAAACTCTTTCCATGAAATTGGTGCTTTGGTAGAACACCGTTCCACTTCCTTTGGTTTGGATCAACAGCGCTTTGCCGGTGATGGAGTAATTACGGGTTTTGGAAAAATTCATGGAAGGTTGGTTTATGTATACGCTCAAGATTTTACCGTTTTGGGAGGGTCGTTAAGTGAAACACACGCTGCAAAAATTTGCCGTATTATGGATTTAGCGTTGAAAAACGGTGCACCAATAATCGGGTTGAATGATTCTGGCGGGGCAAGAATTCAAGAAGGGGTGGTTTCCCTTTCAGGTTATTCCGAGATTTTCTTCCGCAACACGAGAGCGAGCGGTGTAGTTCCTCAACTTTCACTAATCATGGGGCCTTGTGCCGGAGGCGCGGTATATTCACCGGCGTTAACGGATTTTGTGTTCATGGTAGAGGATACTTCCTACATGTTTGTAACGGGCCCTAACGTGGTAAAAACAGTAACCCATGAGGAGGTTAGTTCAGAGGATTTAGGCGGAGCTAAGACCCACGCCGAACGCAGCGGGGTCAACCATTTTGTTGCGGGAAATGACGTTGAGTGTTTGAAAAAGGTGCGAGCGCTTTTGACATACCTGCCACAAAACGCCTATGAAAACGCGCCAAAGCCAACCGTTTATGAATTTTCTTCCGAGAAATTGGAGCGCATTGAAACGGTTCTTCCATCGAACAATGGCCTGCCCTATGATTGCCGTAGAGTCTTGGATTGCTTAGTGGACGACGATTCGTTTTTTGAGGTCCAAGAGGATTATGCAAAGAACATTGTCATTGGATTTGCAAGGATTGAAGGCCGAACGGTTGGAATAATTGCCAATCAACCGGCGGAACTTGCAGGAGTTTTAGACATCAATGCATCGCGAAAAGGTGCTAGATTCGTTAGGTTTTGTGATTCGTTTAATATTCCCTTATTAATCATTGAAGATGTTCCCGGATTTTTGCCAGGAACGGATCAAGAATGGAATGGAATCATTACCCACGGAGCCAAATTACTCTATGCGTTTGCCGAGGCTACGGTTCCTCGTATCACGGTAATCACCCGCAAGGCTTATGGTGGGGCATACTGCGTTATGAATTCGAAATCGTTAGGAGCCGATTTGAGTTTTGCTTGGCCAACTGCCGAAATTGCGGTTATGGGGGCAAAAGGAGCTGCAGAAATAATTTTTAGAAAAGATATTGTTGACGCTTCAGATCCGGAACTTAAATGGAAGGAGAAGGAGGCAGAGTATGCAGATACTTTTGCAAACCCATATCGGGCAGCTGAACGGGGTATTGTAGACGATGTGATTTTCCCTCGAGAAACACGTGGAAAGCTCGTTAATGGGTTTTCCATGCTGGAAAAGAAAGCCGAAAATTTACCGCTTAAAAAACACGGAAATATACCTTTATAAAAAATGGAAATGAAAGATTTAATTTTAACGTTTACGCAGCAATTGGAAGAGGCCTTTGCCATTGCGTCTAATGCGGAGTTTAAAAAGCCTAACAGACCTATTAACAATATTGTAATTTGTGGTCTTGGTGGTTCTGGCATTGGAGCCAAAATTGTAAGCAATTGGCTTCAAGATGAATTAACGCTTCCGTTGACACTGGTCAATGAGTATACTTTACCCGCCTTTGTGGGTCCGAACACTTTAGTGATAGGCTCTTCCTATTCGGGTAATACGGAGGAAACGACCATGGCACTGGATGAGGCCCAGCGCAAGGGAGCCTTCATTTTTTGCATTTCGAGCGGGGGTCAGTTGGCTCAATTTTGTGCTAATCATGGTCATGATTGCGTAATCGTACCGGGTGGTAATCCTCCCCGTAGCGCGTTAGCTTATTCGTTGGTTCAATTGGTAAATTATTTTCATGTGCTAGGGTTCATATCTGAGGGAGTATTATTGGCAATGAGGCGAAGTATTTCTTTCATTAATTCAGAACAAAGTGATATTCAGAAAAAGGCTCAGGAAATGTCTGATTACTTGTATGGAAAAGTTGGCGTTTTCTATGGAGAAACCAAGTACGAAGGAGTCATCGTAAGAGCGCGTCAACAATTCAATGAAAACTCGAAATATTTGGGATGGAGTCAGGTAATCCCCGAAATGAACCATAACGAACTGGTTGGATGGGGCGGCGGTGATGAACGTTTCGCTCCCGTTTTTTTCGTGACGGAAGATGTTCATCCTCGCAATAAGAAACGTTTTGAAATCACCATGAATGCAGTAAAGAGAAAATCGAACGCATTATTGCTGGTTGAGTCAAAAGGCGAATCATTGGTTGAAAGGTCACTGTATCTAATTCATTTGGTGGATTGGGCCTCGTTTTATTTGTGTGAGAGAAACGGTGTCGATATTATGGATATCGAAATCATAGATTATTTGAAGTCCGAATTGGGTAAAATGCAATGATTCTTCCTAAAGTACAGGTCCATGATCTAGGACTAATTGATTACAAGGAAGCTTGGGATTATCAAGAAAAACTCCTCAATGAGGTCATTGAATTGAAGCGTTTAGGCGAGGAACTGCCGGTAAATCATCTTGTTTTGTGCGAGCACCCTCATGTCTTTACCTTAGGCAAAAGCGGTGATGTTGGAAATTTACTTGCGGACCAAATGTCGCTTGATAATATGGAGGCTCAATTTTATAAGATCAATCGCGGGGGCGACATTACCTATCATGGCCCTGGACAACTTGTGGTTTATCCGATTTTTGATTTGGAGCAGTTTTTCAAGGATATCCATAAATATATGCGATTTTTGGAAGAAACTGTTATAGATACTTTAGAATATTTTGGGGTGCAATCCGAGCGCATAGTAGGCCTAACCGGAGTTTGGATTCCCGGAAATCCACCTCGCAAAATTGCAGCTTTTGGTGTAAAATGTTCGCGATGGGTCACGATGCATGGAATAGGTTTCAATGTAACAACGGATTTATCGTATTTTGATAAAATAGTTCCATGCGGTATTTCGGATAAGGCCGTGACATCCATGGCAAAGGAATTGTTGAAACCGGTTGCGTTTTCTGAAGTGAAGGAGCATTTGGTTTCCAACATGAGTAAGTTGTTCGGTTTTGTTATAATCTGAAAGAATGAAATTACACGATTTAATACCCAAAGTAGAGGGAGTTTTTTTGGCTTTGTTGGAGGAGAAAGACAACGCTGAGTATGCCGTTTATTTGGTCAACGACAGAAAAGATATTATGGAGGGGATTATTGTTACCAGCGTTGGCTTTGGGGAGAATTTGCAGTCTGGGGAGGCTTTGAAAACAGCAACCTTACGTCATTCGTTAGAGGTTTTGTTACCGGAGGAATATGCAAAAATTGAGTTAATTGTTCCGGAGGTTTTCGGTTTGTATAATGAATATTGGGTGAGTTTTTGGATTGATGAGGTCCTTTACGATAAGAAGTTTTTGTTCTTACCGGATTCTATAAAAATTGAGGATTTCACTGTTTTGCCTAGGTTTAACAAGAGGGGAATATTTTTGTCATAATCATATCGATTTCATGCGATAAAAAAAAGACGGCTCAAGGCCGTCTTTCAATGGGAAAAAACGCATTATTACTGTTTGTCGTAAATGGCGATGCACGTACCGCTCCCCCCAATAAGAGGAGTTGTATTATCGTAAGTATACGTAATCTGAATCTGTGTTCCGCTGGGATTCATGGTTCCGGTTCCGGAAAATTCAATGTCACCAAGTTGAATGTTAATGGTTTGTTGTGGGATCGTTACCGCAGCACCGTTGATACTTCCAGTAGCTGTTCCACCAACAAGGTTGAAAAAGTTCTCAATGTTGATGTCAGCGGCGGTAGCACCTGCAGTAATGGTTGGACTGCCAGATACAGGGAATTGAGTTCCACTGCATGTTGACGTTAAGGCCCAAGTAGGACCCGTCCAGTTTTCTGCTCCTATCACCACATTTACGGTTCTTTTCGCGGTGGTAGTTCCGTTCGCGTTCGTCGCTGAATAATTAACATAATATGTCCCAACCGTAGAACTGTCTACTTGGTTGTCAGTGGTTACAGCAACGGAAGATCCATCTTTATTGGTAGCTGTTGCGCCAGCGTCAGTATAAGATGTACCAACATTGATCGTAACGCTCGCAGCTCCGTTTAATTTAATAGTGGGCTTATACAAGCAAGAACCATCATCTTTTTTGGCTTTAGAATTAAAATTCACGGCGCCATTATCGGTGCAGCCTTTCTTCTTACATGCGGTGAAGGTCATAATTCCAACCCCAACAAATAACCATAGCAAAGTTTGTTTCATAACACTTAAGTTTTAGTTTTTTCAAATTTAGACAAATCTTTGTATTTACCCTTCGATTTCTACAACTTTATTAGCGCTTAGTGCTGTTCTAATGCGCTGTTCAAGTTCGTCGCACAATTCTGGATTATCTGCAAGTATCGATTTAATTGAATCTCTCCCTTGTCCTAATCGTGTTTCCCCATATGAGAACCAGGATCCGCTCTTTTTCAGCACATTAAGTTCTACTCCTAAGTCGATAATTTCCCCAATTTTGGAGATACCTTCTCCGTAGAGTATGTCAAATTCTGCCTTCCGAAATGGTGGAGCAACTTTGTTTTTTACCACCTTAACCTTGACTCTGTTTCCAATGATTTCTTCACCGTCTTTTAATTGGGTAGCTTTACGGATATCTAATCGCAAAGAAGCATAGAATTTCAGTGCATTTCCACCCGTAGTTGTTTCTGGATTACCAAACATGACCCCAATTTTATCCCTTAATTGGTTGATAAAAATGCAACAACAATTGGCTTTATTAATAGAGGATGTTAGTTTACGTAATGCTTTTGACATGAGACGTGCCTGTAATCCCATCTGAGAATCCCCCATTTCTCCTTCGATTTCTGCTTTCGGAGTTAGAGCAGCCACAGAATCAATGACGATTAAATCAATTGCTCCTGACCGAATAAGGTTGTCGGCTATTTCCAACGCCTGTTCTCCATTATCGGGTTGAGATATGAGCAGATTTGCCACATCCACACCGAGTTTTTCGGCATAGAACTGATCAAATGCGTGTTCAGCATCAATGAATGCTGCAATTCCTCCTTGTTTTTGTATTTCGGCAATAGCATGAATTGCCAAGGTTGTTTTACCCGATGATTCAGGGCCATAAATCTCCACAATTCTCCCTTTTGGATAGCCGTCAACGCCAAGTGCTAAATCCAAGGTTAGTGAACCGCTTGGAATTACCTCTACTTTTTCAACGGGACTATCCCCCAATTTCATTACGGCGCCTTTACCAAAGGTTTTATCAAGCTTCTCCATGGTTAATTGAAGCGCTTTTAATTT
This sequence comes from Bacteroidota bacterium, assembly GCA_046046325.1. Taxonomy (GTDB): domain Bacteria; phylum Bacteroidota; class Bacteroidia; order Flavobacteriales_D; family Crocinitomicaceae; genus UBA952. Next base: position 5,018 of record JBJOJZ010000006.1, on the reverse strand, counting down.
TTCATTTTGAACATCTTTTGTTGACATAGTTTTTGTTTTTTACAAAGGTGTGACTTCAAGAACGTAATCGTTTTACGTTTATTAAAATTGCTCGAAAATTTTTAAAATTTCCTCAGCATGATTTTTAGTGTCTGGTTTATCAATAACGTGTATTAGTTCTCCCGCTTCATTGAATAAATAGGTTTTACGATGGATTCCGTCATACGTTTTACCCATGAATTTTTTGGGTCCCCAAACACCAAAGGCTTCAATAATGGTTTTTTCGGTGTCTGAGAGCAGAGGAAAAGTTAAGCGGTATTTGGTGGCGAATTTGTTATGAGAGGGTACGGTATCGGCACTAACGCCAACCACCGTTACACCACTTTCTATTAACCGTTGTTCGCCGTTTTGAATGCTGCAAGCTTGAGCAGTACATCCTGGGGTATCGTCTTTAGGGTAAAAATATAGAGCTAGTTTTTTACCGATAAATGCTGTCAGGCTAACGTCCTGATTTTCTTGATTTTTAACACTTAATTCCGGTAATTTATCGCCTAAGTTTAGCATAACTATTTGTTTAAAATTTAAACAAATATAGCGATTAAAACTACAACGAATCTTTTTTAACTAAAATTAATAGCCGGAATCTTCTCCATCCATCATCACCGATAAACCATTGTACAGTTTTTCTAGGTTAGCCTTTTTAATTTTCAAGGATTGAACTTTGTTTTTATCGTTGTTGCTGCCGAGTTGCTGAAGTTCTTCGTCGATTCCTTCTTGTTCACTTTGTAGGATTTCCATGAAACGTTCCATAATCATGTCAAAATACCAACCTGTGTATTGATTACCGTTCTTTTTACTGTACGTCATGATTTCAACCGCATTCGACATCGACTCGCTTCCATTACGAATAACGTGATAGGCATATGATAATAATGCACGTAAACGGTTGTAATCCTTCATTTCCCCGCCGAGAATAAGTTGCTCAATGAAAGGAAGGTCTTGATTATTTCCAAACTCGCCCATAATCTCGGCTGCACCTACTTTTAGTTCGGCCTCCTTAGAAGAGCTTAATTCACGCGCAATGTTCAGGGCTTGTACCGAATCAATTTCTTTAAGTACATTCAGGGCTGCGCCCAATACGGCTAAAGAGCTATCACGTAATAGAACACCACGTACGGTTTTTAGCGCATCTGGTTTATCGATTTTTGATAAAAGTGCAACGGCCTCTCTACGTACCATAGATTTTTTATCTTTCTCTAAGATTTTTAATAGAGACGTTTTGAGGCTTTTTTTGTCATTTATTTCATCCATTTTACTGAGGTAATTCAAAGCGGATGCTCGAATCCCCCAAAATGGAGCATTTGTGGCCTCTAGAATGATGTTCAATTTGTTTGGATGCGTTGATTTTGCGATTCGCTTAAGTGCTGTAGCTTTTGAACGATATCGACTAGCGTTATTATACTGATGAATTAACTGTTCAACGGGTTTGTCTTCATACACCTTAGCAAGGAGCATCTGATCATCGTCCAAGTGAACATTTTCTAACTTACCTACAAATGGGAAACTATACTCTTCGGATGCATCTTCGATAGTAATTGGATAAACGTGTTTTCCATCGGCATCCCATAGGGCAATGTTGACCGGTAATTTAAAGTTTCCAAAGTTTTGTGCCTGATTCACTTTCACCGTAACCGTACTGTTTTCTTGGTCAACAACTTGCTCGGTGAAAAGAACGGGGTGGCCTTTTGACAAAAACCATTGGTTAAAAAACCAATTTAAATCCTCACCGGAAACCTCCTCCATGGCTAACCTAAGGTCATGAATTTCAGCAGATTTGTAGGCGTTTAATGTCAAATATCGGTTCAGCCCAGCAAAGAATGCCTCATCTCCCAAATAATTCCTCAACATGTGAAGAATTCTTCCACCCTTATTATAAGAATGGTTGTCAAACATGTCTTCTTTGTCATTGTATTCAAAACGAATTAAGTTCTTATACTCTTGCCCACCGTAGTAACCATCAGCTTCTTCTTCTGCATTGTAATCGGCTTCATCTATGCCGTATTCGTACTCGTCCCACAGATATTGTGAATAGTTCGCAAAGGACTCGTTTAACGGAAGATTAGCCCATGATTCACACGTTACCAAGTCCCCAAACCAATGATGAAATAACTCATGAGCAATCGTGGATTCATCGTTTCCGTCAATGAGTTCTTTTTTTGTTTTATACACAAAATCCCCGAAGACGACGGCGCCTGAATTTTCCATGGCCCCAGAAACGTATTCCCTAACGACGATTTGGGAATATTTGTCCCATGGGTATTCAACCCCTAGTTTTTCAGAGAAAAATTTGATCATTTTCGGGGTCTTTCCGAAAATGGCTTTTGCGTCATTTTCATATTCAGGTTCCACATAATAATTGACTTCCATCTTTTTGCCATCCTTACGGGTATAGAAGTCTTTTACCACTTTGAATTCCCCAACAGCCATCATGAATAAGTACGGAGCATGAGGTAAATCTTGTTTCCAGTGGTCGGTTCGCATACCTTTATTGTCTTTTTTTGAACTCACAAGGCGTCCATTGGAAAGGGTAACGTATTTGTCATCCACGGTCATCAAGATTTCCTGAGTAGATTTTGAATTCGGCGCATCCAAGGTTGGAAACCAAACGGAATTTGCTTCCGTTTCTCCCTGGGTCCAAATTTGTGGCATTACATTTTCTTTTTCTCCCGTTGGATTAATAAAAAACAAACCCTTGTCCGAAGTAATTGCGGCGCCTCCTCCAGCTTCTCGTTCCTCCGGTTTGGCGATATACTCAACGACTATTGTAATTTTTTCATCTTTCTTGAAGTTTTGTCCGAAGTGAACGGTTAACTTCTCGGCATCAGGATATTCGTATTGCAGTTCTCTGCCGTTCATGGATACCGCCGTTATTTCCATTCCTTTGGCATCTAACACTACACTATCTGTCGCATAAAAATGCGGCTTCATGGTGATGGTCGCTTTTCCTATCATTTGAGACTCCTCCCAGTTGAAACTTGCCTCAATCTTTGTATGAACTAAGTCCATGTACTTCCTGCGAGAGGCATTGTAAGGCGGATCATAATTGTCATAATCCTCGTATGGACCCCAGTCCTCGAAATCCATTAAGGAGTCACCTTCATAATACCCTTCTTCAGAGCCCTCATCCATAACTATTTCTATGGCTTCGCTCTCCGATTCATTTTTTGATGATCCACAGGACGAAACAACAAATATTAAGCCGAGGATAATTAAAGAAAATTTCATAACTGCATTATTTTTCACAAAACTGCTTAAATATTTTGTACTAAGATGTAGTTTTGCTTCGATTTTCATAATTATTTTGACATTTTCCTAAATTCCTTATCCCAATGAGTCAATTGAAATCCTACTCTTTCCAAGGTAAACGAGCCATAATTCGAGTTGATTTTAATGTGCCATTGCACAAAGAAACACTGGAAGTTCAGGACGACAAACGAATAAAAGCGGCCTTACCCACTATTAATTGGGTGTTAAACCATGGGGGAAGCGTCGTATTGTTGTCGCATTTTGGCCGTCCCAAAAACGGCCCTGAAGATCGTTTTTCCCTCCGTCATGTGTTTGGAAGACTTCAAGATCTTCTCGAAGCTCCTTTAGGGTTTTCGGCTACTTTGGAAGAGGGAATTGTTCGTTCCAAGGAGTTGATTCCTGGAGAGGTCTTGTTGCTAGAAAATGTACGTTTTTTCGAAGGTGAAACTGAAAACAACTCCGCTTTGTCCATAGAATTCGCAAAACTGGGCGATTGCTACATCAACGATGCGTTTGGCTCAGCTCATCGGGCCCATTCCAGTACAGCCGGCATTGCTTCGTTTTTTCCAAACGACCGCATGATGGGGTTTTTAATGGAAGAGGAATTAAACAATGCACAGCGGGTGTTATCCAACCCATCAAGGCCCTTCACTGCAATTATTGGTGGAGCAAAAGTATCGGACAAGATGTTGATTATTGAAAACCTCTTGAGTATTGCGTCGGACATTATCATTGGAGGAGGCATGGCGTATACTTTTGCTAAAGCCTTGGGCGGTCAAATTGGTAATTCATTGGTAGAAGAAGATCGATTGGAGAATGTTAAAACTATCCTTTCAAAGGCCAAGCAATTGGGGGTGAAATTACACTTGCCTCAGGACAGCGTCATTGCCGATAGTTTTTCGGCGGATGCATTAACTCAAATAACTTCAAGCCATCAAATACCCGAGGGTTGGATGGGATTAGATATAGGTCCTAATTCGATTGAGGACTTCAAAAAAGTAATATTGTCCAGTAAAACGGTACTATGGAATGGACCAATGGGCGTATTCGAGTGGGAGCCTTTTTCCTATGGAACACGGAACATTGCTTTAGCTGTTGCTGAAGCCACGTCCATGGGATCCTATTCACTGATAGGTGGAGGTGACAGCGCCTCTGCCATAGCGCAATTTGAATTGGTGAACAAAGTGAGTTATGTTAGTACCGGAGGAGGAGCACTTCTTGAACTTTTTGAAGGCAAAGAGCTTCCTGGGATAAAAGCGCTGGATTAATGATTTGAAAAGAAATCGACCAATCGGGCGGAGTACCCCATTTCGTTGTCATACCATCCTACCAATCGAATTAGTTTTCCAGAGACCACTGTCAATTGAGGGTCAAATAGACAGCTGTACGTAGATCCAATCACGTCGCATGACACGATGGGGTCGTGGGTAATGCCAAGAATTCCTTTCATTTGGTCTTCCGAAGCTCTTTTCATCGCATCATTGATTTCCTGGACGCTGACTTCTCTCTCCGTAATAAGGGTTAATTCGGTCATAGAGCCATTGATTACCGGCACTCTAACACTAGATCCGGACAATTTTCCCTCCAAATGCGGAAAAATTTTAACTAAGGCTTTTGCAGCACCAGTACTTGTTGGAATAATCGAGTTAGTAGCAGCCCTTGCCCTCCGTAAGTCTTTGTGGGGAGCATCTTGAAGCCGTTGGTCGGAGGTATAACTATGAACCGTTGACAGG
>JBJOJZ010000059.1:0-9053 GCA_046046325.1 Bacteroidota bacterium | reverse complement strand
AAAGACGATGGTCCAGGGTTTGAACCAAAACTCCGTGACATTCGTTGGGAATCGAAAAGCAGTTATCAGATTGAATTCGAGTACATTCAATGAATTCAGAATAACAGATAACATCAACAAGATAAACACGGCCAAATTGATTAAAATCAAGCGTACCGTTACCTTTCCGTTGGTAACTTGAAATTTCAATTCTTCCAAAAGGTTTCGTGCTTGCATCGATTAATAAAATTGATTGCGATCTGTTTTTCTCCAATAAATAACAATCAAGGCACCCATAATGGCTCCGCCTACGTGCGCTAAATGCGCAACACGATCACTTGGATCGTTTTGGAAGGCCATGTAAACTTCGAATAAAAAATAAGCACCAACTAAATATTTAGCTTTCACTGGGAAAGCGAAATACAATAAAAATTCTTGGTTCGGGAATAAAACAGCGAATGCTGCAAGCACCCCGAATACAGCCCCTGAGGCACCGAGCATGGTGGAGTACGAATTCGAAACATAGTAGACCAAATCGTCGGGAATCGAAAGTAGTTGGTAATGCTTGGCAATTTCCATGAAACAAGATTCCATATCCGAAGAATTTTTAATGTAATAATCAATCGTGGAAACATCAAGCCCTGCCGCCGCAAGTTTGGATTTGTAGTTAAATAGATCTACGGCAGTTATCGCATTTTGGAGCAAAAACGCCGCAAAACCGCACAGCAAGAAAAAGATAAAAAAGCGCTTAGGACCCCAGAGTCGCTCTAAATAGCCCCCAAGCATTACGAAAAGCCACATGTTCATTAGAATATGCCAAAAGCCGTCGTGGGCAAACATATGGGTAATGACTTGAAATGGCTGAAATAGGGCGGAACCGATATAATGTGTCCCGAGCATAGCGTTTAAATCAATGCCTTTTGCACCCAATAAAAGGGTAAGTATAAACACTAATATATTGATAATCAATAGGTTTTTAGTGACTTGTGGAATATTGTTGAGCATACTTTATCGTAAAAATTGATGTAAATCTTCGTGTCGAATGATGGTAATTATTTTTTCTTGACTGGGACTAATTTGATGTTCTTGGCAACGGAAGAGCTGTTCGACAAGTTGTTGCATTTCACTTTTGTTGCCAAGTTGGTAGTGTTTTACGGACGATTTTACCATTTCCACCATGAGCATGTGTGCCAGGTCCTCGCGTTGCTGATCTTGCATTTCTAAACGAATTATGAGCGCTTCGATGCAAGCAAGAATTCCCTCTTCATGTAATATTTCAGGAGCACCGCTGATGGCCAAAGTATTTTCGTTAAGTTCGAGTTTAAAACCCAATTGTTCAAAGAGTCCTTGATGGTTATTAAAAAGACGGATCTCTTGATTTTCAAGATTTTTCTCCAAGGGGAATAATAGCATTTGAGAATGCAGCGGATGCTTGACAAACGCAACAATGCTCTCGTCATAAAGTATGCGTTCCAAAGCCCGTTTTATATCGATCAGCATAATCCCGTTTCGAATCGGCGCCAGAAGATATTTTCCTGACTGAATGAACTCCGTCGAACTGTTGGTATTTAAAGAGGGAATTGAGTTTTGCGTAACAGGTTCGTCCGCGATTTGGTAAAATTCCTTCCAATCGGATTCTTTGGGTGGGACCGATCCAAAACCTTCATTTTGGATGGCAGTACTGAACGATTTTGTGGCTGACTTTTTTTCTTGATCAAATGGATTAAACAGAGGGTCTACCCGAATAATTGGTTCTTGTACAGGTTGTTGACGAAAACTTGATGGCAAATCAAAAGCTGTTTCTAGCTCAAAGTCCAAACTAGGCATTAAATTGAATTTACCCAGAGATTGTCGAATTGTGCTCAATAATATGGAATAAATGAACCGTTCCTCGTCGAATTTAATTTCCGTTTTTGTTGGATGGATATTGACGTCTATTTTTGCCGGATTTATCTCGAAAAAAATGAAATAAATAGGGTGTGTTTTGTCCGGAATCAATCCGTCAAAGGCCGCTTGGATAGCATGGTTGAAATAGCTGCTCTTGAAAAATCGGCGGTTTACAAAAAAGAATTGGTTGCCTCTTGTTTTTTTCGCGAATTCTGGTTTGCCAAGAAATCCATGAACCGTGACGATATCGGTTTCGGAAGCAATAGGAAAAATTTTATCCGCGCCTCCTTTTCCCAGTACTTCCGAAATTCGCCGTTTTAAATTGGAAGCATCCAAGTTATAAACCGGTTGATTGTTGTTGTGTAAAACAAGCGATACTTCCGGATGTGCCAAGGCGATGCACAAAAAAGCATCTTCAATATGATTGAACTCAATGGCATCTGATTTTAGAAAATTACGACGGGCCGGTATGTTGAAAAATAGGTTCTTTACTTCAATTAAAGTGCCTTTTGCACAAATCACTTCCTCTTTAGAAATCAATGAACCCCCTTCAAATCGAATGTGAAATCCCGTTGAAGCCGTTGAAGTTTTCGTTTTCATTTCAATTTGAGCAACTGCTGCAATGGAAGCGAGTGCCTCACCGCGAAAACCCATGGTGCCTAATTGAAATAAATCGTCGATCGAACTAAGTTTACTCGTTGCATGACGTTCAAAACACAAGAGCGCATCTTGTTCACTCATTCCTAAGCCATTATCAAGAATGGAGATGAGGGTTCTTCCGCCATCCCTAACACTTACGGTGATTTCTGTCGCTCCGGCATCAATGGAGTTTTCGAGCAGCTCTTTCACCACGGAGGAAGGTCGCTGAACCACTTCGCCAGCTGCAATTTGATTAGATAAATGAATTGGAAGGCGTTTGATTACCTGCATGAAACGATTGACAATAAACAAAAATAAGGATAATTCTCTACGAACTATCCTTATTTCTTTATTCTGGAGAGGTATTTCTTACATTCGAACCACTGTCCCTAAATAGTCCGATTTTTCACCTGGCTCAGGCTTTAATAGATTGACTTTCCAAACATAGGCTTTATTGGTTTCTGCCAATTTCCCGCTTCGTTTGTCAATACCGTCCCATGGCAATAAAGCATCGGAGGTTTCAAAAACGATTCCACCATCGTTCGGGTCTAATATAACCATACTAAAAGGAGTGTTTCTCTGCGTTAATGCGTAGGGAATGAATGTGTTTTTGCGTGCATCTTGCGACAAAGGCTCGAATGCATTGACTGCAAGCAAGTTGTAGTCTTCTCCCACATAAAATGTTTCGATGGATTTTCCACGGCAACCCATTTCATTGCTTGTTTCAACGCTTAACGTGTAATTACCTTTGTTAAACGAAAGCATTTCCATTTCTTTATTGCAACAAGTGACTTGAGTCTCTTGAGAAGCAATCGCAGTCACTGTATTTTCAGTTTTAATGGACGCATGTCGGTATGGAAGCCCTGCATTATAGTACAGTTCTCCTACAACAATTTCACTGCTAGATACCCCTGTAACAGCGTGGTTTTGCAGGATTATACCGGTAACGGAATGCACAATTTCGTAATTGCCTTCGGGGAGTTTAATTTTTTTCGATGCATTAGCGGTGATCCTTACCTCGAACTCTTTCGATCGGAGTACGATTCCAAAATCGTTCGTGTTTTGAACATCTAGTGCGTCGTTTTCACATGCCGGTAGTTGAAGTGCGGTGTAACTGTCCGATAACTTGAGGGCGTTGTTGCGAACAGGATTTTGTTCTATTTTACCAATTTGGGCAGGCTCTAGAACGGCTGTTTCCATTGAACCTCGCTCCTTGGTATGCAAGGTTTGGTTATCGCTGTTGAGAATTTCATTTTTTGAAATCTCTGATTCTGTTTCGTTGTTTACCTGCTTTGGCGAATCCTTGTTTACATTCGTGATCGTTGTTTTTTCAGCTATTGGATCGTTAGAAACTCGGTTGGTTTTCACAGAGGTTTGAGCAAGCTCTTCCGTTTTATTTCGTTGTTGAACTCTGGCCTCTTGCGTTTTTTTCATGGGGCTATTAGAGGTATAATAAGCGATAGCCGCCGCACCAACGAGAATCGCAAGGCTTGGAAGTCCCCACTTGAGGAAGGGGTTTTTTCGAGGAGGTATTCCTGAATTTAGCCGATTGGAAAGGGTTTCCCATGCAGCAGGGTTGTAAGTTTCACCGTGCGATTCTATCGCTTTTTTATATAGGTCGTCTATGTTACTCATGGTGTTTTAGACATTATGTACATTCTTTTTTTCTAACATTTTTTGCAAGTTCATTCGTGCCTTGGCTAAATTGGATTTAGAGGTTCCTTCGCTGATTCCCAGGATTTCTGCAATTTCTTTGTGAGAATATTCCTCAAAAACATAAAGGTTAAAAACCGTTCGGTAGGCAGGTGAAAGTTGAGTCACGCTGTCCATGGCCTTTTGATAGGACAATTGAAGGGTTTCCAAGTCTTCTTTTTCCTCCATTTGATTTACTCCTGGATCTTTAAAGTCGTTATCGTTCTCCGATAAAAAAGGATTGCGTTTTGCTTTTCGAATAGCGTCAATAGCGGTATTTGAAAAAATTCTTCGCATCCAACCTTCGATAGAACCTCGAAAATCAAACAAATCCAACTTGTCAAAGACCTTAATAAAACCGTCTTGTAAAACCTCCTGAGCGCTGTCTCGGTCTTTGATGTAACGTAAACATACCGTCATCATTTTACCATAGTACAGCTCAAAAAAACGATGTTGGGCCTTTCGCTCCTTTCTAATGCACGCCTCAACAAGTTCTTTTAGGTTCTCCAAGGTTTTAGTCGCTTTACGTTAGGTGTATTGATGTAGTTGCTTATTGTAAAATAATTTCTTCCAAACTTTAAGGATTTTTGTTAAAATTAAAGTACTTATTGTAATTTCGCAAGGCGTTAAATAAATAAATAAAACCATTAATCCATGAAAATAACCGTTGTTGGTGCAGGTAACGTTGGAGCAACCTGCGCAGATGTTTTGGCCTCTAGAGAAGTTGCCAATGAAATCATTTTATTAGATATCAAAGAAGGCTTCGCAGAAGGAAAAGCATTGGATATTTGGCAAACGGCACCGATCAATCAATACGATTCAAGAACGATTGGTTCCACCAATGATTACACAATGACCAAAGATTCCGATGTCGTGGTTATTACTTCTGGTTTACCTCGTAAGCCTGGCATGTCTAGGGATGATTTGATCGCCACCAATGCGGGTATAGTAAAGACCGTAACTGAAAACATCGTTGCACAATCACCTAATGCCATTATTATTGTAGTTTCCAATCCGTTGGATGTTATGACGTATTGTGCTTATCTGAACGCCAAAATGGACTCTCGAAGAGTTTTTGGTATGGCTGGTATTTTGGATACTGCTAGATATCGAGCTTTTTTGGCCACAGAACTCAACGTTTCGCCAAAAGACATTCAAGCAGTGCTAATGGGAGGTCATGGGGATACCATGGTTCCGCTTCCTAGATATACCACTGTATCAGGAATTCCGGTTACGGAGCTTATTGCAGAAGATAAATTAAATGAAATCATTGAGCGCACCAAGTTTGGAGGAGGCGAAATTGTGAAATTATTGGGTACTTCCGCATGGTATGCTCCTGGAGCTGCTGCTGCACAGATGGTGGAAGCGATTGTACGAGATCAAAAACGAATTTTCCCAGTATGCGCATGGTTACAAGGTGAATATGGGTTGAATGATATCTACCTCGGAGTTCCTGTTGTTCTCGGTAAAAACGGTATCGAGAAAATCATTGAACTTCAATTGAACGATGCGGAAAAAGCCTTATTGACAGAATCTGCTGAGGCTGTTAAAAGCGTAATGGATGTTCTTGACAACATGAACGCGAACGCTTAGGCTAGTAACTTATTATACATTGAAAGGCTGCAGAAATGCGGCCTTTTTTTATAATTCTAGTGCTCCTATGTCTGGAGGATTCTGCCTTGGATTTCCTAAAATATCAAGGGTAAGACCTGTATTTAAACCATTTCCGTGCAAGGGAGAATTCGGTAGATACAGAAAATCACCCTGGTTCGTATTTTCGAATAATGGGTTTTGGTTCCAAAGCACGTTCGTGTAAAAAGGATCAGAGAAAACCGAGTCGCTGCGAATTAAGCAATTTGCAAATTGAAGGTTTAAGGTTATCCCGTTCATATGGAGGGTGTCAATGGCTAAATTAAAGTCGTTGGTTCCATAAATCACACAATTGGTCATGGTTCCCTCATGGATTGATCCAACATTGGTAATTCCTGAGATTGGATTTGAGTAATAGTTGCTTATTCCAACCGCCGATGCCTTGGCAGGACCGAATCCAAGTAAATTACAATGGTTGAAGTTAAAATCTCCTCCTTCAAGGACCAGCAACGCGTGCGTTTCATTGCGGGATACGATGCAATTTTCGGCACGTACCTTGGCTCCTGAATAAATGAAAACGCCGTACCTTGACATGTTGAAAATCCGAGTATTGGTGAGTTGTAATGTGTACCCTGTATTCGTTGGTGCTTCGCTGAAAAGATGCACACCAGCGGTTCCATTTTTGATAATGGCATAATCAATGCTTGAGGGTAATGCTTCATGGAAGTAAATCCCGTAATATTGACCTGGAATATCGTCGTACATGGCTTCTAAACGATCGCCTTGAAATACTACTTCTTGGTTCAACATTCCCTGAACCTGAAGGGAGCCTTTATAGACATATAAAAGCGCATTTTTGTGGAGGTAAATGTTTGTTCCAGCGGGTATGGTTAGCGTTTTAGAAGAGTCCACCGCCGCATATCCATAAATTACATGAGGTTTATCGTTAGGCCAAGTTCCTTCGTTCAAATCCTTGTAATGGAAATATGCGTCTTGACCCCATACTGCCAATTTTACATATTGATCTTTTCCGTTCGTTCTAAATCTTATGGAGTCTTCAATAATCAGGGGTAAATTTTGACCGTTGACGGAAAGGGTAACTTCAACAAAAGCAAATAAACTGTCTTTTCCTTCCAAAATCATTTCACCAAGGTTGGTACCTTTTACTCCATCAACATTCATTCTAAAAGGAGAATTTGCACCTCCCATCAATTCAATTTCTTCAATTTTTACAGCTTTATTGGAGGGATTGTAGATTTTAAACTGTTGGGTGGTTGAACCAACAGTCGTGAACACCGTATCAAAAACAACCGTGTCCTTTGAGAAATAGATGTTCTCCTGTGAAAAAGGCTTAAGCTTTTTGCAACTGCTCAGGGATTGACTCAAGAACAATGCAAAGATTAAACAACCGAGGAAATAGAAAAGTCTCATGCGGGTTCGTAACGTACAAACTTACGGAATATTCTATGGTCTAATTGTACTAAATTTACCAAATGAACCTTTTTATGATAGGAATGTATCCAACGGCATGAAATACTCTACTTTTTACCTTTTTTTTCCAGTTTTTCTCTTTTTTACCCCGATATTTTCGGCTCAAGTAACTCGAAACAATAACAGCAATGGGAATTTTTCGCCCCAACAAGAACCCGTCCTCCCAGCCTTTGAGAGCGATTCCGTTTTCATACACGGAGATGTGGAGGACATGAACGTGAAAGGAGCCCAACAGGAATTCAATGCCTACGATGCAGAGGTCCATAAATTCAAGGCAGCCAAATCTGCGGTGAGAATGAATACCCGCTCCCGTTCAGCAGACCCGGCTCAAGAGCAGGAATTGGACCGATTGTACATGAATGCCAATTCGATCAACCCATCAGAACCGAACAACGGTGCCTTGTTTTATGAACTCGGGAATTACGACGCGAACCGAGCATATTGGTTGGAAAGGGCGGTAAAAGCAAATCCAAAGGATGCTTCAATTTTGGAATTATGGTGCGCCAATGCCGTAGTTACCGGAGATACCGTCAGTTTACGAAATAGGTTGAATACATTGGATAGTTTAGGTTGTTTTCCTAAAGATCTTCGCTGTTACGGAAAAGATATGTTGGCTTCAACGCCCCAGGATGCGGTATTGGTAAGCCACGGTCGTTGGGATACTTTTGGTCTTTTATTCGAGCAACTTAACCAGGAGAATTCTCCCATTATCAATGCATCTTTGGAGTTGTTACAAAGTCCACAATACCGTATTTTGTTGCAAAACAAGGGCATGAAAATCCCCTCACAAAAATCAGTAGACGTTAGTTTTTTTAAGGAACTGGTCCAATTGAATCCGGAGAAAACGTTCGCTTTCTCCATGACCATTCCGAGTGCCTATTTGGAGTCATTTCAGAACGATATGGTTCCTATTGGCTTGGTTTTCGTATATCCTAATGTGCTTTCGGAGGCAAGCATTCTTGATCAAAACCGAACATTAATGAAATCGTTGAGTTACTTGGATTGTGGGCACGCTGTTTCCGCTGAATATGAAACGTTAAAGGACAATTACCTTCCCATGATTGAAACGGTAGAGCAACTTACGGAAAAAGCTACGAAAGAACAGGTTAATGAGATTCAATATAAGAAAAGCGTTATAAAAAAACGCAAAGCGCCGAAAAAATGAAGATCGTAAAAAACGGATTTAGCGACTACAGCGACGAGGAGCTTATGCTTGCCATACAGCAGGGTGAAAAGCTTGCGTTTAATGAACTATATGCCCGTTATTCCGATAAACTTTACGGTTATCTGCTTAAAATGCTTTGGTACAATGAGGTTCGAGCTCAAGACCTACTGCAAGATTTATTCGCTAAAATAATAACACAACCGCACCTTTTCGATACAGAACGCAACTTTAAAACATGGATTTACACCATCGCATCGAATTTGTGTAAAAATGAATTTAAACGCAATGAAGTTCGTAAGGGAACGGTTAATGGAGTTGAGCAGTTTCACTCCTTGTCTACGGATGAAAACCTGGAGAAGAAAATCCAAGAAAATCAATTCCGTGATGCCCTCAACCAGGAATTAACATTATTGGATGATAAGCACCGTGAAGTTTTCGTCCTAAAGCATATCGATGGTTTATCCATCAAAGAAATTTCAGAGATTACTGGAGCCAATGAGGGCACGGTAAAATCACGCTTGTTTTATGCCATAAAAAAATTGGCAAACGCTTTAAAAATGTTCGATTACGCTTAAATATTGGGAAATGGATTGGTCAAATAACACCTCGG
>JBJOJZ010000055.1:0-9180 GCA_046046325.1 Bacteroidota bacterium | reverse complement strand
AGCCTCGAAAAAACTCTTCTCCGGGATCTTTTTCTGCCGTGAATCCAACGCTTATGTTGGTCTTGTAGGTATACCTAAAACGCGTGTAATAACGATCGCTGTTTCCGTAATAATAATTGTTACTGGTTGCAAGCACACTGTCAGGTACTTTTTCATAACCAAGCTTCGGTTCAACCGTGGGTTGATACCTGAGAAACCATTCAAATTTACCTTGACGCAGAGCCTCCCGAAAGGAAACATGAAGGTTATCGAGTTTGTCATCCACCCGCACAAAAGGCCGAACTAACTCTATCGTTTCAAGGTCCCAAAACGTTAAACTTTGTAATTCATAAAGCGTCATTAATTTTCCGAACAACTTTCGATGTCGAATTAAATCTGAAATTTGAATGGTTGTCAGCAAACCTAAATCTTCCAATTCCACTCCCTCCGTTTCGTTCAAATTGATTGGATGTTCGTAAAAATAATTGAGCTGTTCAATGATATTGGTTAAATCAATGCTCTCTGATTGAAATCGTTCTGAAATGAACTCAATTCGCTGTTGAATGATTTCCGTTTTGTCCTGTGCAAAAAATCCAGGAACTGAAAAAAACAGTAAGCATGCAAATGCAAAAACCTGCCTCATTTTAAACGATACGTAAAGGAGACATTTGGAGACCAACCAACGTATTGATTGTAGGAAGATCCTAAATCAAGGTAAAAAAGCTCTTTATGACAATAACCCATTCCAGCGTCCAATTCAATAGGATTGGTGGAAAAGCCCGTCCGAAAAGCTAAAATTTTGAGTGGTTCGTACTCTAATCCGACCTTGCCCCTCAGCGGGAAATCAACGTTCTTTTCTGCTTCCGCGCAAACCAAAAGTTTTTCAGAAAATCGATACGAAGTTCCTAACCGCATGAGCGTTGTTAAACGGTCTTCTTGATAAGAACTTAGTAGCGTTCTTGAGAAGTTGTAGACGGAAAATCCCACGTTCCATCCTTCCTTTATTTTCGCTAATACTCCTAATTCACCCGTCGCTTTTAAATTGTTGCCGTATCCCTGACCGATGCGCAGTTGATGCACGTTGATTTGCGTTCCTACAGAAATCAAATCGGTCAACGCTAAGCTGTACCCCACCCCGGATTTTATACTTCGAAACTGGGTATAACCAAACATTTGAGCCCCTACCGAAATCACCCCTTTCTTTAAAGGCATCGCCCATGCGAACGACTGAGTTTGAAGCTCCTTGAGTAAAAATCGGTTTTCGTAAGAAAGACCAATACCCCATTGTTTCAACCTTGCATTGGCTGCTGGATTATGGTGATAGGACCAAACATCTTCCAAGGTAACAGAAGCATCCCCCATAGCTCGGGAACGTCCACCTGCCGGAGCCCACCCTTGGGACCAAGCATTACATTGAACCACAAAAACAATTAACCATGAAAAATATCGCCAAGAAAAAAGCCAATTACGCTGCATAATTCAATGCATAGTTAAGGTTTTTTTTTCAAAAAACACCGCATCCGTCCTAGTTACTTAACAAAAGAATAATGCAATCAAAGGCCCCATTAACCATCAATAGTTACTTAATTCCTCTACCTCTCAGCGTGCTTAAAGAATTATCAACTTTCGTTACCTTTGACCCAAACTAGGTTATGGATGCATGGATTGAACAACTTAAAAAAGAATACAAAGGTCAAGATTTACCGGAATTCAACAATCAAATTGAAGGTATTTCGTATTCATTTCTTGATCAAACCACACCTCTTACTACTTGGGATTCGAGATACTTAAATACACAAAAAACGGTGAACTACTCATTCCATTATGTGGAGGAATTGTCCACTGCTCGCGCGAATCTTTTTCACGATTTATCCCATGGTTGCGATGGAATCTTGTTAACATGGGATGAAACTCCGGACTTGGATCAATTGTTCAAAGATATTCATTTTGAGTACCTTCAAACAGTTGTTTGCTTGCCCCAAAAAGTCGATTTAACGCCTATTTTACAATGGAGGGAACGCAACCACCCCCAAAATTTCCACATGGAATCAGGGATCCAGGAACTTTCGATTCCTCAACCATCCGTAGGCTATGTCATTTCAGGATTTGATGCTTATTCATCCGGTGCCAATGCATGGCAAGAGCTTGCTTATGTTTGCAATTTTTTAGAACCTTTCTTAGCGAACAAAACTTCGCGAGAAGTCACATTGGAAATGGGAATTGGTGAAAACTTGGTGGTGGAATTGGCAAAATTCAGAGCTTTGGATTGGTTGGTTCAGGCTATCTGTGAAAAGCAACAACATCATCCAAGGATTAAAATCCGCTGTAAAACGGGATGGCGTAACAAAACATCGCATCAAGTAAACGACAACCAGATACGTCAAACGGTAGAAGCCATGTGCGGCTTTATTTCGGGTGCACAAGAACTTTGCATTACTCCCTATGATTTTGCCTATGCTACATCTGCGGATTGTGTGGTTCGAAGAATGGCGCTCAACACCGTGCATATACTGGAACATGAAGCGGAATTAAATAATAAAAAATCCTATATTCAAGGAAGTTTCATCGTCCAACACCATGCTCATTGGCTTTGCAATAAAGTTTGGTCTGTGCTCAAATCCACCACCATTGAGAACTTTCAAAATTATTTACAACAGGAAATTGAAAACACCATTCAACTTCGAAAACAGCCAATATCAACTTCATCCGAACCCATCAAAGAGATCAATGCTCTGAAGGAAATTTCAGGTGTTTTTGAAGGAATTGGGGTTTATTTTCAAAATCTTTAATCATGGAACATTGGTCTGATTTTTTAACCCAGGAAAAGAACATAAACTCGACCCCAATTGGCTTTTCGGGAATTGCCCCTTACAGACGAGGACCATATGCCTCTATGTACTCCATACGTCCGTGGACCATTCGTCAATATGCAGGATTTTCAACCGCTGAAGAATCCAATGCATTTTACAAAAGAAATTTGGCAGCAGGACAAAAAGGTTTATCCGTGGCTTTTGATCTACCAACCCATCGCGGATATGATTCAGACCATCCTCGCGTCAAAGGGGATGTTGGAAAAGCGGGCGTTGCGATTGATTCCATTGAGGACATGAAAAGGTTATTTGATGGAATTCCACTTGGTGAAATGTCAGTTTCTATGACCATGAACGGAGCCGTTATTCCCATTTTAGCATTTTACATTGGTGCAGCGCTTGAGCAAGGTGTAAGGTTGGATCAATTAGAAGGAACTATTCAAAACGATATCCTGAAAGAATTCATGGTCCGAAACACCTACATCTACCCTCCTGTTCCGTCGATGAGGATTATCGCCGACATTTTTCAGTATACCGCGAAAAACATGCCCAAATTCAACAGCATTTCCATCTCCGGCTACCACATGCATGAAGCGGGTGCAACAGCTGCTCAAGAATTGGCCTATACCCTGGCCGATGGGCTCGAATACTTGCGAACCGGAATAAAAGCAGGACTAGCCATCGATGATTTTGCGCCAAGGCTAAGTTTCTTTTGGGCTGTTGGCATGAATTTCTCGCTAGAAGTATCAAAATTGCGTGCCGCGAGGGTCCTCTGGGCTGAAATTGTTGCACAATTCTCGCCAAAGAACGAAAAATCTAAAATGCTGAGGGCACATTGTCAAACATCAGGGTGGTCGCTTACCGAACAGGACGCATTTAATAACGTAACACGCACTACGGTTGAAGCATTAGCCGCAGTATTAGGTGGCACCCAATCGCTGCATACGAATTCCTTGGACGAAGCCATTGCTTTACCCACCGATTTTTCTGCAGCCATCGCACGAAATACGCAACTTATCCTTCAAAAAGAAACGGGTATCACGCAATACATCGATCCATTTGGAGGCAGTTCAATAATTGAAGAGCTTACCGATCAACTCATTGCTGAGGCTCGAATTTTAATTCAAGAAGTAGAAGACATCGGTGGAATGGCAGAAGCAATAAAATCAGGGTTGCCTAAATTAAAAATCGAAGAAGCAGCAGCTATAAAACAAGCAAAAATTGACGCCGAGGAAGCCATCATTGTCGGTGTGAACCGATTTGTAGTTAATGAAGAAAATACCATTGATTTATTAGAAGTTGATCCCACCAAAGTGCTCAATCAGCAAACCAAGCAATTGAATGAACTAAGAATGAAACGCAACGAAGCGAAAGTTCAGCAAAGTTTATTAAAACTTGAGGAAGGTACAAGAAACGGTGGCAATCTGTTGGAATTGGCTGTAGATTGCGCTATCGCTCGCTGTACACTCGGCGAAATATCTTTGGCCATGGAAAAAGAATTCGGCAGGTATGTAGCTCAAATCAAAACCATAAGTGGGGTATATCAAGCACATGCAATGAAAGACGAAACATTTATAGAAGCGAAAAATCTATGCGATCAATTCACTTCCTTGGAAGGACGAAGACCTCGAATTCTCGTCGCTAAAATGGGGCAAGACGGACACGACCGAGGAGCAAAAATTATTGCCACAGCGTTTGCTGACTTGGGATTTGACGTCGATTTAGGCCCCTTATTTCAAACACCAGAAGAGGTGGCAAAACAAGCCATTGAAAACGATGTACATATCATCGGAATATCGTCATTAGCGGCAGGGCATAAAACGTTGGTTCCTGCATTAATACAGGCTTTGAAAAATGAAGGACGAGATGATATTTTAGTCATAGTAGGAGGGGTAATACCTAAAAACGATTATGAATTTTTAATCAACCACGGCGTAATGGGGATTTATGGCCCCGGCACTAAACTCGCTATTGCCGCTCAAGAAATATTGACCTTGCTTATAAAAAGTCATGATTAAATTGTAACTTCGGCATTATTATTGGGACACCTTAAAAATAAATTTTACAACCATGAAACTAGGATTAACCCTCTTCTTTTTTGCTTTGTGCACCTTTTATTTTACCCAGGAGGAACTAAGTTTTACCGCAAACAAACGGCTTATGGAGCCTGCTGTATTAAAAAACGATAACACCTTCGATCCTAAAGATTTGGTTGAAATAAGTTTTGTTTCGCCTAAATCCCTTGATCCCAAAGGGACCAAAAAATTTCAGTGGTCCATCAATGGTGCAACGGAAGCGGGCAAAGGGTGGACATTACCTAAAGGCTTGACCACCACCAATGAAAAATTAAAAGTATATTTTGACAAGGTTGGAAATTACACCGTTTCTTTAACTTTGACCGTAACCGTAAAAAAGAAAGTTGGAGAAGATATTGAAGAAGAAGAAACAGAATATTCAGGGGAAACAGAAGACTTTATATCGGTGCGAAGTGTATTCCCCGAACTTGCCGCTATCTACGCCCAAAAACCAACGCCCGATTATGTGAAATTGGTGGAGCGCGCCTCAGAATACTCTGTTAAACCTAAATTTGCGAACGATCCTACCCCCCATCTTTTTCTAGCTAAAGGTTATCTTGGCTTGGTTAAAACGACTAACACAGATCCTAGATTCGAATCCGCCATGGAAGAGTGCATTACCAGTTTCAACACGGCTCGAGAACTCGATAAGAACGGAGTCATTTTCGATGACGAACATCAGCGCTTTTTGCTTGAACTAGAAACGTATATTTTTGATGAAAACATTAAAGATAATGTGAACTCCGACCCAAAAACCGATCCCGATGGCTTCGATGTTTTCATGGAAAACATAGATTATTATAACCAAATAAGTTTCGCACCGATCACTTCAGTTTTCTTACAAGCCGCAACGAAATATATGAAAAAGGATACGAAAGGAGCCAATTTAATTTGGAATACAGAAATTCCGAAATTAAAGAAATACAAAGACCTCGATGTTGAAACTTCTTATGGCAAGAAGTTCGAGGATGAAAGCGGTACAAAAATAGTCCTGTCCAATATCGACCTGCAAATGCTAAAATTTGGGGTAATCCAAAGCGCTTCCCTTATGAAAACAAGGGATGGAAATTCAACCAAAGCATGTGAATTATTGAACATCGTTTCACCTTGGTTGAGTGACCAAAGGGATTTTGTTCAATTTATGACAAAGGAATTTAACAATTGCGGAGAATAGTGTTAACATAGTTGATTGGATAAGTTATTTGGTAACCAAAAGTTCATTCACTACTTTTTTCCAACTTCGCTTCGTGAAGATTCCTAAATTCCTACGTAACAAATACGCGATTACCTCCATTGTTTTTTTGGTATACATTCTTTTTTTGGATGATACCGATATTTTTACGGTGTATGCCAATATTAAAAAACGGAGCGATTTAATTGAACAAAATGAATCTATCAAGGAAAAACTCGCAAGCAACAGATTGGCACTAAAACACCTAAACGAAACATACTATTTGGAACATTACGCTCGGTCCAAAAAATTTTTCAAAGCAAAAGACGAGGAGATTTTTGTCATTATCCCTAATGACTCTGTTCGGGTCGAGTAAGCAACTTATACGAAGGGTAATAATAACCTAAAATTTGAGTGTAATCAAACCCCTTTCTCGCCATTACCATGGCGCCTTCTTGGCATAATCCAACGCCGTGTCCATAACCCCTACCTTTCAAAACCACCTGATTTTCTTCTAGGTTAACCGAAAAGAACGTAGATTTTAATTCGAACTTTTCTCGAATGTCACGCATTGGAATACCGTAACCAGGATGAATAAAAAAGGCCTTTCGATGGTACGATGGTGAATTGAACATCAAATGATAGCTCATAGAATCCTCTACAGGAAAGGTGTATTTTTCAACGAAAAAAGTCTTCCAATCCGTTGGGTCAATCCGTTTTATCCAATTGGATTGTTTGGTTTTGGTACAAAATGTATCCACCATAGGATTTAATCCAGTAATTGGCTCATTCCAGACATAAGCAGGATCACAGGTCTCGCCTCCACAATTAGCACTAAAAAACGTCGGAGCAAAAGCACCATCCATACTCACGAGGACTTGATGCTCAGTCTCCAGGACAGCGCTATCAATTATTGGACTTCCATTCCTTTTATGAAGGTACGCTTGGCAATGAACTTGGTTGCACAAATTGAACCCATCCTGTTCATGTTTTGTAGTGGATTTCAGCGCGAAGGTCCTGCTAATTACCGCTTGAACCTTGTAATACTCTTTTTTTTGACCTTCCCCTCCTTCCGATTCAATAACTCCCTCTAAATAGGTTTCCAAATCAATTTCATTCACTACTAAAAGCCGGTCCAATAAGGATGTGATTTCAAAATCTCCCTCAAATGCTCGGGATTTAACCTGAGGACTGGATGCTGAAAACTCAAGAAACTGTGCGCAACTGGTTGCCAAAATCTTAATGTTTTTAAACCCGTTTTTGCGGACACCCGAAAAAATTACATCCATTTTTCCTTTTTCGCCCAGAAGAACTTCCAATGCAGTGACAGCATTAAGTGTACCAATAAACGTGGTGTCTGCTACCACTAGATAGGCCGATGATGCATTAGAAAATTTAATCCTTGTGTATTTTTTAGTAGGTGCAATTCCAATTCGTAAATTCTGGGCAGTGCAAAACCAGGCAATACTCGAGATTAAACACATCAATAAAAATCGGAACATAAAGGTAATACTGAAACTTCTAGGAAAAAGTTTCAAGCATGCTCGCTGCTATTCTTTGACTAGCGCCATGATTGCCTAATTGAACGATAAGCCGGTCGTATCCAGAGATGATTGTATTTCGGTAGTTTTCGTCTTGAATCATGCGATTTAATTCGGCACGAATGGTTCTATCGTTACAATGATGCTGGATGAGTTCTACCACCAACGGCTCATTCAAAATAAGATTAACCAAAGAAATGTACTTTATTTTTACCACCTGTCGAGCAATCCAATAAGATAGCATATTGCTTTTGTAGCATACCACTTGTGGAACACGGAATAAAGCTGTTTCTAAGGTCGCCGTGCCCGACGTAACAATTGCGAAATCAGCCACTTGCAAAACCTCGTACGTCTTTCCAAAAACTAATTGAACATTATTTACATTGAAAGCCTCAAAAACCTCTGGCGAAATCTGATTAGAACAGGCCACTACCACTTGAAAACCCTCAAGATTTTTTACGGCCTCTAACATGATGGGCAACTTTCTACGAACCTCTTGAATCCTGCTCCCTGGAAGCAATGCAACCATGGGCTTATTTTCTAAATCAATTGAAAAACCGTGTTGTTTAAATCGTTGTACTTCATCCAGAAGAGGATGGCCATAATAGGAAATATCGTAATTAAAACGAGCATAAAATGCTTTCTCGAAAGGTAAAATACAGTACATAAAGTCAACGTACTTTTTGACTTGTTTAATCCTCCCTTTTTTCCAAGCCCACAATTGCGGTGAAATGTAATAAATCACCTTTATATTGTGTTCTTTTGCCCATCTGGCCATTCGCAAATTAAATCCGGGGAAATCCACCAAAATAATGGCGTCTGGGTTAAATTCTACCAAGGTTTTTTTACACTCTTTAAAATTGCGTAAAATCGTAAAAAAATGCCTTATAACTTCAATAAATCCCATAAAGGACAACTCTCTAACATGCTTTAGAACCGGAACATTTTCAGCCCTCAAACGATCGCCTCCCCATGCTTGAAAGATGGTGTCCTTATCTATGCGTTTCCATTCCCGCACCAAATTTGCTGCATGTAAATCGCCTGAGGCCTCCCCGCAAAGGATGAACACACGCTTTGCCATCGTTAGAAATTAACGTAAATAGCGTAAGGAACAAAAACTAAAACAGAAAAAATCACACCGCGGGCAATCGCCCATCGCTCACGGTTCAAAAAGAAATAGAACCAAAAAAGATTAGGAATACAAGCCAGTGACAAATATTTACTCGTGTAGACAGAATAGGTCAGAAATTGCTTCCAAAAATATCCGAATTCATAGGAATATGCCAATGACATAATCCAAAGTACAAGTGGCAAGCAAAGACTGATGGTTATAAAACCCACCAACATACCAAACAACGTCTCTTTTATAAGATTCATAATTTTATCGATTTATAATGTTCAAAGGCCGCATAATTTGTTAAATCAAATTGGGTCGGAACAATGCTTATATAGCCGTTTGCCATAGCATGTAAATCGGAATCTTGCATAGGATTCACCTCTCCAAATTCACCCGTCAACCAAAAGTATGGCCTTCCAAATTGATCTAAACGGCGATCAAAACGGTCCGCCCAAAATGCATGGGCTTGTTTGCTGAATTTAATACC
>JBJOJZ010000134.1:0-26114 GCA_046046325.1 Bacteroidota bacterium | reverse complement strand
CCTGTACGGCGGCATTAAAATGAAGTTCAATGCGAAGTGGAGCATGAATGGATATGTGGATTTGTTCAAGTTTCCTTGGATGAAATACGGAGTTGATGGCCCTAGCCGTGGCCATGAGTTTTTAGTACAACCAACCTACAAGCCTAATAAGATTTTTGAAGTTTATTTCCGTTTTCGACAACAACTTCGTGAGCGTAACAGTTCGATCTATGAAGGAGCGGTTACTCCCATTGAATCTTACACCCAACGGAATTATCGTTTGAATTTATCGTATGTGATTAGCGAAGCCTTTACCTATAAGTCGCGCATCGAACTACTTACCATAAATAGTCAGAGTAAAGGTTTTCAAAAGGGAATGATGGTCACTCAAGATTTGCTTTGGAAACCCAAAAGCTCTCCTATTGATTTAGCGTTAAGGTATGCATTGTTTGACACGGATGGTTACGATACACGCATTTATTCCTTTGAAAACAATGCACTCTATGTTTTTGCGGTTCCGGCTTATTATTATCAAGGCAGTCGAGCATATATTTTATTGCGGTATTCTTTTTTAAGACATTGCGATTTATGGGTTCGTTACGGATATTTCTTGTACAACAATCGTTTCCAAGTAAGCTCTGGCGCCGAACAGATTAATGGTAGCCGTAAATCCGACCTTGTGATTCAGCTAAGAATTACATTTTAATTTTTTTTGTTACCAAAAGAACTTTATTGCGTTAGCTAAAATATCAGGACTGCAAGCCTGTTTGTTTAACCTTTAAATTCTAAGTGTATGTCTGCTTCTCTCCAAATCTCCAAGGATCATTCGCTGTTTGATGAAGTTGCGCAAATTGATCGCGCCAAACGAAACCCAGCCCATTTTGCACCGCTCTATAAATTCTATCATGAGCGCATTTTTCTGTACATTTTCAAACGAGTAGAGGAGGAGGAAGTGGCGTATGATATAACCTCTTGTGTTTTTGTTAAGGCGATGACCTATTTAAACCGTTATGAGCATCGTGGCTTGCCTTTTTCTTCTTGGTTGTACCGCATCGCAAAAAGCGAATTAAACCAGTCTTTCAGGGACAAAAAGGCACAACGTACGGTGAGCATTGATTCGATGCAACTAGGAGTGGTAATGGAGGAATTCAACATTGATGAAAACGAACACCAACGTGAAATTTTACTTAAAGTTCTTCCACTTCTAAAAGACAAACAACTTCAACTTATTGAGATGCGTTTTTTCGAAAAACGTTCATTTAAGGAAATAGGAGAAATTTTGGATTTGACGGAAAACAATGCCAAGGTTAAAACTTTTAGGGCCTTGATAAAGTTGAAAGAGTTATATGCAAAACACAACCATCAAAAATAACAGGTATGATAAAATGTTTAATTGATCGAGCAGTCCCTTCAAAAGAAGTCATTAAGAGTCGTCAAAATTTTGAAGCGATTTTAAGTAAAGTACCTAAGAAATATTCGTTGAATAGCCCCTGGTTTTATGGGGCTATTGGCTTTTCTTCGGTATTGGTAATCACTATTTTAATTTTGAATTTATAGAGCGTTTTTACTTTTTTACTATATTAGCGTCATGAAACATATTGTTTTAATAACGTTGTTTATTTTAGGAGTGTTTTTTGGGTATGCCCAACGCATCAATTTTAATACTCAGAAAAACTGGTCTTTGAATAAAAAAGAGTTATTGTTTAATGTTGGAGCGACGCAGTTTTTAGGTGATCTAGGTGGTGCTAATGTGGATGATTACGATTATTCTTTAAAGGATTGGGATTGGGAATCTATCGGGTTCAATGCAGGGATAGGTTACCGGTATCGTTTTCATCCAATGTTTGCGACAACTTCCATGCTAAGTTATTTAATGTTGCGAGGAGACGACAAATATTCTGAAGAGCCCATCAGAAATGCACGTAATTTGAACTTCAGAAGTTCATTGGTTGAGTTTCAGCAGCGTTTGGAGGTTATTTTATTTTCAGTAGAGCGTTTTTCACCTACTTTCAACCTTCCAGGACAACGTGGCGGAAAGCGAAGGAATCAGCAATACTACCTTATGGGGGGCATTGGAGCCACGTATTTCAATCCTAAAGGCCAGTATATCGATGGATCTTGGCATGCATTAAGGCCTTTAATGACCGAAGGTCAATCTAAGCCGTATTCACCCATTGCTTTTACTGTTCCAATGGGTTTTGGTTTCCGGTTAGGAATGGGGTCTCAATGGAGGATAGGTATTGAGGCAAGTTACAACATGGTTTTTAGCGATTACTTGGACGACGTATCTACAACTTGTGGAAACCCAGCGAATTATAGTGATCCAATTGCTCAATACTTTGTTAACCCTTCTGATCCTGCGATTACGATAAGTGTTCCGAATGGAAGTTCAGGTGGATATAATTGGTTCGGTCCTGGGTATCAGCGCGGAGATAATCAGCAACGAGATTCCTATTATCGCTTGAATATTGTTCTAGCTCGAAATATTACGTACAAAGACTACGGGCGTCAACGTATTAAAACTAAAAAGAGTAAGGTTTCAGGTACCAAAATTCGCTGATCCATGCTTTATCGCTTGGCGAGGTTTTTTTTATTTTTTCTTGACGCTGAGAAGGCGCATTATTTCTCAGTATTTTGCATCAAATTAGCTTTTAAGGTTCCCGTTTTACGTGGATTCTTACTTCATAAAAATCGAAGTGAACTTCTTTCCGTAAAGCTATTTGGTTTAACGTTTGCCAGTCCAATTGGATTAGCGGCAGGATTCGATAAAAATGCAACCTGTTTTGAAGAAATGGGGAAATTGGGTTTTTCGTTTGTTGAAATTGGAACTGTAACGCCATTACCGCAAGATGGAAATCCAAAACCTAGATTGTTTCGTTTAAAAAAGGATCATGCAATTATTAATCGCATGGGCTTTAATAATGATGGGTCTGTTGCCGTTGTTGAACGTCTTAAAAACAGAAATAAGCAGGTTAAACTAATCATCGGCGGAAATATCGGTAAGAACAAATGGACCCCCAATGAAAAAGCGCAAGAGGATTATCTGAAAGTATTTTGTGAACTTTACCCTTACGTAGATTATTTTGCTATCAACGTTTCTTCTCCTAATACAGAGAATTTACGGGCTCTTCAAGATAAAGAACCGTTGATGGCCTTACTTGTAGCACTGCAAAAGGAAAACATTGATTTAGGACACCCTAAACCCATTCTCTTGAAAATTGCTCCAGATTTAAGCGAAAGTCAGCTGGATGATATTATTTCAATTGCGCTAACGCTGAAGTTAGATGGCATCATTGCAACCAATACCACCATTTCTCGAGATCATTTGCTTTGTGATCCGACTAAGGTTCAAGCCATTGGCGGAGGAGGGTTATCTGGACTTCCCCTAAAAAACAGGTCGACTGAAGTGATTCGTTATTTGCACCAAGGCTTGAAAGGTTCTGTTCCAATTATTGGGGTAGGTGGTATTCATTCTGCAGCCGATGCACTGGATAAGTTAGCTGCAGGGGCTTCGTTGTTACAGTTATATACTGGGTTTATCTATGAGGGACCTGGTCTAATTAAAGAAATAGAGAGCGAAATATTGCGACGTGCTTGACCAAAAGATACATATAACAGAATGCCCGCGGGATGCAATGCAGGGGATTCATTCCTTTATTCCTACGGAATTGAAAATTACGTATTTGAATGCGTTATTAGCTTGCGGTTTTCATCGTTTGGATTTTGGGAGTTTTGTCTCTCCGAAAGCTATTCCCCAATTGAGGGATACCTCAGAAGTCCTTCCTCACCTCAAGATAAGCGGCGAGACTCAATTGCTTGCAATAGTTGCCAATGAAAAAGGTATTGAGCAAGCTGGAAAGTTTGAACAAATTGATTTTTTGGGATATCCTTTCTCGGTTTCGGAACAATTTCAATTAAGAAATACCAATGCGGGAATTGCTGAATCAAAAATTCGTTTGAAAAATATTGCAGACTTGGCCCATGGGGCGCACAAAAACTTGTTGGTCTATTTATCCATGGGTTTTGGTAACCCTTACGGCGACCCTTGGTCAAGTTCTATGGTGGTTGATTATGCTTTAGAATTGCATGAAACCATGGGTATTCGCTATTTTGCTTTGTCGGATACGATTGGTTGTGCCACTCCTGAGCAATTAAGCGAACTTTATGCAACGACTACCCAACGACTACCCAACGTAGAAATAGGAGTTCACTTGCATGCGGCGCCACACAATGCTAAAGAACTTATAAACGCTGGCATAGAGGCCGGATGCCTGAATTTTGATGCCGCTTTATTGGGAAAAGGAGGGTGTCCCATGGCTAAGGATGAATTAACCGGAAATTTAAATACTGAAACCTTAATTTCCGTTTGCGTTGAACGTGAAATTGAATTGAACCTTGACCCGCATTCGTTAGATCTTGCTCGCGGTATTGCGGCCGATATTTTTAATACCTATTTATGAAAGAAAATGCTTCACGTCGAAATCTGTTCTTAATGATTGGTACGGCACTTCTCGTTATAACGGCTATGGTTTATTTTATGCCACTGAGCAAAGGAAAGAAAAGAGAAAAGGATAAAAAGCCAGTTCAGGAAGTCGAAAAGTTTGAGGTAGACTTTAAAACGAATACGTTTCGTGAAGGTGTTGAATGGTCACTGTTGAAGGAATTAAAGATTTGCGATACGACGAAAGTAGGGAATGAAATGGGGGCATGTTCGCCTAAGTATTTTCATTTCATTCCATTAAATCCAAACAAATCGCTTAAGGATGGTTTCATTCTACTTATTAATGGACTTGCATTTGCCGATTCTGATGCTAAATTTCCCATAAGAAGAACGTTAATTTTCGAGCGTGAAAAAGGAATCTTGGTTGCAGTTAATAAATTCAAAGGAAATATTATTGAACGCAGGAAGGTGGCTGGTTCAAATTATCCAGATATCGTCATGCGTTTTCGCTTGGATCAGTACAATGAAAAATACCATGTGATTTATACCTGGAAAAATAACCGATACCAATTCAAACAATGTGAAAAATTGGTTTATTGGGATGAAACTGAAATGAAGTTTGTGGGAGGTACTGTATTAGCTTCGAAACGGGATTCCGTTTCCCGTGAAGTTGAAAAAATCCTTAAAGAAGAAAACTTGGTTGATTAAACTTTTCCATGGCGCCAAGTCCGAATAGCGCGAAGTCTAATTTTCCAGGATCTTCTGGACAAATTGTAGCGCATTGACGATAAAGTTCTTCACTGCTTTTCCAATCATTTTGTTTTCTATTTAACAAGTTAAGGTGTCTTGCAGTATTACCCGTATGAACATCCAACGGTAACCGCAGTTCACTTTTTGGAATGTTATTCCATAATCCAAAATCAACTCCTTTAGTATTCGACCGTACCATCCAGCGCAGAAACATGTTCAATCGCTTACAAGCACTGTTTGACATGGGATTGGATAAATGTTTTTGGATTCGCAGATCTTGAAGGTTACTGAGCATTGCCGTTCGAAAATTGTAGATGCGATTTTCATGTCCCTCTATTGGGAGTTTGTTAAAACACGCCTCTAGTCCGTCCTTTTCATAAATGTTGCGAAGTCCTAATAAGAAATGTTGCAAGTCTTGACCTGAAAAGGTTCTATGGACAAAGTTCAACGGTTTTTCGGGGTTGAAGTGCATTACGAAGTCGTATGGACTCTCGCCTAAAATGGTAAGTAGTTTATCACCGCTTTTGATGATGGACTTTCGATTTCCCCATGAAATCGTCGCCATGATTAATCCAATTATTTCAATATCTTCTTTACGCGTGAATCGATGTGGGATGGATATTGGATCGTTTTCAATGAAATTGGGATGTTCATATTGTTCCGCCTTCCATAAAAGAAACTCCTTGCGTTCCTGTTGGTTCATACAATCAGACCGTCTTGGAGTGTTATGGTTCGGTCCGCCTGTTCGGCTAATCGATTGTTGTGGGTAACAATGATAAAACTTTGATTGAACTCTGTTCGTAACTTGAAAAATAATTCATGTAATTCTTCGGCATTACGTGAGTCCAGATTGCCTGAAGGTTCATCCGCAAAAACTACTTTAGGGCTGTTTACTAGGGCTCTGCAAACCGCTATTCGTTGTTGTTCCCCTCCTGACAATTCATTGGGGCGGTGTGAAAATCGGTCCGAAAGCCCAACTTGTTGAAGCAGATATGATGCTTTTTCTTTAGCTTCTTTTTTCGTTAATCCCTGAATTAGACTCGGAATCATTACATTTTCCAAGGCGTTAAATTCAGGGAGCAATTGATGGAATTGAAAGACAAAACCAATGCTTTTATTACGGAAACGGGCTAGTTCTTTCTGGTTGAGCAAGAATGGGTTGATTCCGTCGATGGTAAAGGAGCCTGAACTCGGTTGATCGAGTGTTCCCAATATTTGTAGCAGGGTGGTTTTTCCCGCTCCTGATGAACCAACAATGGATACAATTTCTCCTTTATCAACGGTGAAAGTAATGCCTTTTAAGATTGAAAGATCACCGTATTTTTTCGTGATATTTTGTACATTAAGCATGGTCATCTAAATGTAAATCGTGACCAAGTCGATCGCGTTTCGTTTTTAAATAGGCCGAATTGTGCTGATTTTCTTCAATTTCAAGTGCAACATTTTCAACGATTTCTAAACCATATCCAATTAATCCAGTGCGCTTTTTGGGGTTATTGGACATTAATCGCATTTTGGAAACCCCAAGTTCTCGAAGCATTTGAGCACCCACCCCATAATCGCGCTCGTCGGCTTTGAATCCTAGTTCAAGATTTGCTTCAACAGTATCACGTCCTTGCTCTTGTAATTTATAGGCCTTCAGCTTATTCGCTAATCCTATACCACGTCCTTCCTGGTTCATATATACGATAACGCCTTTTCCTTCTTGTTCAATCATTTCCATAGCCTTGTGTAGCTGAGGTCCACAATCGCAACGACATGAACCGAAAATATCACCGGTTAAACAAGACGAATGAACTCTGACCAATACGGGTTCGTTTTTTTTCCAAGTACCTTTGACCAGTACTAAGTGGTCTTGGTCGGTGTTTTTATCCTTGAAAGCGTGCAATTGAAATTCGCCAAGCGCGGTGGGCATGTGCACGTCTACGACGCGTTCTACATGTGTTTCATGAGCTATGCGGTATTTAATCAGTTCTTCGATGGAAATGATTTTTAAATCAAACCGTTTGGCGATTTCTATCAATTGAGGAAGTCTGGCCATGCTTCCGTCTTCGTTGAGTATTTCTACAATCACCCCAGCCTCTTCGAATCCAGCCATTCTGGATAAATCAACGGCAGCCTCTGTATGGCCTGCACGTCGAAGCACTCCGCCTTTTTTAGCTTTCAGGGGGAAAATATGTCCTGGTTTTCCCAATTCTTCCGGACGGGTTTTCGGGTCGATGAGCGCTAGAATGGTTTTAGATCGATCGCTTGCCGAAATTCCGGTGGTGCAACCATGACCTATTAAGTCAATGCTTACGGTGAATGGGGTTTCATAGGCCGCAGAATTGTTTCTAACCATCATTTCTAGCCCAAGTTCATCGCAACGTTCTTCGCTAATCGGTGCACATATAAGCCCTCTTCCATGGGTCGCCATGAAATTCACCACCTCAGGTGTAGCGTTGCGCGCAGCGGTTAGAAAGTCGCCCTCATTTTCTCGGTCTTCGTCGTCAACTACGATGATTACTTGTCCGTTTTTGATCGCTTCAATAGCTTCTTCTATGGTGTTTAAGGAATGGGACATTATGCTTTGTTAGGAATGTTTTTTAAGGTGGCGAGTAGGAAGGACCAAAATTTCTGAACGGAAGATATTTGAACTTTCTCGTCGGGTGAGTGCGCGGCTCGGATGTTCGGGCCAAAGGAAATCATTTCTACTCCAGGAAGGTGTTTTCCTAAGATTCCGCACTCCAAGCCTGCGTGACATGCTTTCACGTGAGGGGCTTCATGGAACATGGTTGAGTATAAATTTTCCATCACCTTGAGGATGGACGAATTTCGGTTAGGTTGCCATCCTGGGTAATCTCCCGCTTGCTCTACCGTTGCTCCCATGTTTTCAAAGGCTGCTCTCACGGCCATGCTTACTTCGGCTTTGGTGCTTTCTACCGAACTTCGTTGCAGCGATTGGGTGGTAAATGAGCCATCTTGGATAATCACTCGAGCAAGGCTAGTAGAGGCTTCTACCAGTTGAGGGATATCGGGACTCATTCGAAACACTCCGTTATGTACGGAGCACAGTGCGTTGAGTATTTTTGTGCAATCTTCGTCGTTTAAGGCGTCGCCGCTGCTCACAACGGTTTCAATTTCAAAACGATGTTCCGGTTCCAGGTTGAGGTATTCTTCTTTAAGTTGAGCAATCGAGTTTTCCAATTTTTGAATAGCTGATTCACTATCGGGAACGGCAATACGGCACGTAGCTTCTCTTGGAATGGCATTTCGCAGACTTCCCCCGTCGAAGGAAATGAGTTGCATCGGATTTTCTCGGTGCAGTTCCCATAAAATTCGCGCCATCCACTTATTGGCATTACCGCGACCTTTATCAATGTCCATACCCGAATGTCCTCCCAATAGGCCTCTTAATTTAATTTTAACCACTTCCCATCCACTATGAATGGTAGTTTCTTGGTATTTATAGTTGGTATTCGTATCAATGCCTCCTGCACATCCGATGGATAATTCATCGTCGTCTTCGGTGTCAAGGTTCAATAATATTTTACCTTGTAGGAGGGAACCGTCCATTTGTTTGGCTCCGGTCATTCCAGTTTCTTCGTCGATGGTAAAGAATGCTTCCAAGGCAGGATGAGCGATGTCTTTCGATGCCAGCAGGGCCATGATAGCTGCAACACCGATACCGTTGTCGGCTCCTAAGGTGGTGCCTTCGGCCATTACCCAATCGCCATCCACTTTCATCTTAATTCCTTCATGCTCGAAGTCAAACACCGTGGTTTCATTTTTTTGATGCACCATGTCCAAATGCGACTGGAGAATAACGGTGATCTTTTGCTCCATCCCAGGAGTGGCCGGTTTTTTAATGATAACGTTTCCGATTCGGTCTTCCAGGGTTTCAAGCCCTAGTTTTTTTCCAAAGTCCACCATGAACTGTCGCACTCTTTCTTCTTTTTTAGAAGGCCGAGGAACAGCATTTAAATCGGCAAAAGCATTCCACAAAGATTGAGGTTCAAGGGCACGAACAGACATAGTTACGGGAATTTAGGATATTGTTGGAAATTGGGTTCGCGCTTTTCGAGGAAGGCATTTTTTCCTTCTTGCGCTTCGTTGGTTAAATAGTAGAGTAGGGTGGCGTCACCAGCCAATTCCATGAGCCCATGTTGACCGTCGAGCTCTGCATTCATGGCGCGTTTAATCATTCGAACCGCTAATGGGCTTCGTTTCATGATGGTTTTGCACCATTCAACGGTGGTGTCTTCTAATTGGGTTAAGGGAACGACTTTGTTCACCATGCCCATTTTTTCCGCTTCTTCGGCCGTATATTGGTTGCATAAAAACCATATTTCTCGGGCCTTCTTTTGTCCTACGTGACGGGCAAGAAAGGAAGATCCGAATCCGCCATCAAAACTCCCCACCTTTGGACCAGTTTGCCCAAAGCGGGCGTTGTCGGAAGCGATGGTGATGTCGCATACGACGTGAAGTACATGTCCACCACCGATGGCGTAACCGTTGACCATTGCGATCACGGGTTTGGGCAGCGATCGAATGGCTTTATGGAGGTCTAAAACGTTGAGGCGTGGAACACCGTTTTCGGAGATATAGCCTCCAATTCCTTTCACGTTTTGGTCACCTCCTGAACAAAAGGCTTTGTCTCCCGCTCCTGTGAGCACCACCACACCAATATCGTTGCGTTCCCTGCAAATGGCCATGGCCTCCAACATTTCCATATTGGTTTCAGGGCGGAAGGCATTGTACACTTGTGGACGGTTGATGGTAATTTTAGCGATACCTTCAAAAAATTCGAATTTAATGTCTTGATAAGTCTTTATTGAAACCCAATTGCGCATGCTGTGTTTTTTACAAAGGTAATAACAATCGATGAAGGGTTGAGTTCAAAAGTTCAAGAACCTCCTAATAGATCTATTTTATAAGCTCTTTAATTCCTGCGACCAATTCGTCTAGGTCCTCAAACGAGGTGTAAACATTAGGTGTAACGCGAATACCATTGACCTTTTCATATTCGATGGCAACGGTATGTACTTTTCGGTTTTTAAACAGGGCCGCCTCAATTTCGGACCCTTTCATGCCTTGAATTCCCAGGTTCGCAATTCCGCACGAGTATTTTTTTTCCAGCGGGGAATAAAATACAACGCCCGGTAAGTTCTTCACCCGATCAGTCCAGTACTTTTTTAGGTCGAACAGCCTTTTTTCTTTGCGTTCAGAACCTATGGCATTGTGAAAATCTATGGCACTTCCAATGGCCATTTCAGCGGCGAATGATCGCGTTCCCAATGACTCAAATTTTCGAATGTTCTCACCGTCGGGTTGGTCGTTGGACAGCAAGGCCCAAACCTTTTTGATCTTGTCTTTTTTGATGTACATCAACCCGCTACCGAACGGTGCACACATCCACTTGTGAAGGCTGGTCCCGTAATAATCGCATCCGAGTTCCGGGATTTTATACACGGTATGTGCGAGCGTGTGAGCGCCATCTACAATGACTTCAGCTCCATTTTTGTGGGCTAAATCCGCAATGCGTTTGATGACTGAAACGGGGATAATTTGCCCAGTCCAATTAATAAGGTGCGTTAGGTATACGATTTTGGTCTTAGGGGTGATAGCCGCTGCATAGGTTTGATAAAGGTAATCGTCATCGGTGGTAGGCATGTTGAGTTCTACCCATTTTAAGGCGATTTTATCCCGTTTCTCCCGCTGCTTCCAGGCGTTACGCATGTTTGGATAATCGTATTTACCTACCACAACCTCGTCGCCTTCTCTTAAATCTAACCCAAAAATAACCGTGTTCAATGCTTCAGTTGCATTTCGATTAATGCTGATTTCTTCGGGATCGGTTCCGCAAAATTTGGCCAGTTTTCTTCGCAATGGTTCCCGTCCTTCATCAAGGCTTCGCCACATGTAATAGGTAGGCGCCTCGTTGCACCACTGATAGTATTTGATATGCACATCCTGCACTTGCTTCGGTTGAGGGCTTACCCCACCGTTGTTGAGGTTGATGATGTTGGAAGAGGTGGTGTAACAGGACCTAACCCATGCCCAAAAATCGTCTTCGTCCATATCAGGAATTGAAGAATAATCCAGGGATGGAATATGGTTTGCAGCGTGCGCCCAGGGATCTAGAGCGGCGGCAGCCAAGACTCCACCGGCTAATGCAGCGGATTGTTGAATGAATTTTCTTCTACTTGACATGGTACAACTTTCCAATGAAGGTACAAATTTTTACTTTACGACGAACTCATCGGCAAAAATCCACGGAGTGTTTCCTTCCCCCGGCATCCCAGCGGGTATGGCTTCAGGACCTTTGAAGGTGAGCAGAATGTATTGTGTTTTTTCACGGTACTTTATCGAGGTGCGTTCCACCGAAATCTTAAAAGTTTTCTGTTGGTTACGATCGGTTAAAATATCCACTTCCCCAGGTAAGTGAATCCATGAGGAGGGCTCTTGTAAAAAACCTAATTCCAGACCTCTTATCTTGGTTTTTTTTCCTAAATCTATGCGTATTGTTACCGAATTGGTATCAAACCCTACCCACTGGTTGCCCCTCCAAGGACGGGCTCCAAATTGACCATCAACGAGGGTTAAATCCCCGGAATTGTAGCGTTCGTTGGGAGGAGTGATATAGGTAATCATGGCCCCCAATCCTTGATGAGCATTGAGCGTTAATGAATCGGCACAGCAAGGGGAGAAAAAGGTTAATTGATGGTCTTGCGATTTTTTGGGCGGGCGCCTAACGTCAAGGGTTTTCCTCCTGTCCAACCAAACGCCATTATAGCCATCGTTTGAACTTACTACCACGGACTCACTGGAATCTTTGAATTCAAATCCTAGCGATATTCCATTGGGTATTCTGTTGAATTTAATGCTTGGTTTCATGAAGCTCAAGGAAACATAGGCATTGAGGTCTGCGCCAATGAGCCTAGGAATGTGATGCGTTTTAAGCACTTCCTCGAACGCTTCGTAGGGTGCTTTTGAGCCTCCCCAGAGGGCTTGGCTCAAGGCGATGGCTCGTGGGTACGTCATGTAGGTTAATTGATCAAAAGTAGGAATGTACTCGGTCCATAAATTGGCCTGTCCTCCTAAAATGAACGGAGCTTCTTGAGCGCTTAGCTCTTTGGGGATAGGATGAAAATCGTACACTTTTTCTAATGGGGTGTAGCCACCAATGGCCAACGGTTCCGAGGTCGATTTTGATTGGTAATGGTCGAAATAGCAATGCGATCCTGGGCTCATGACGACAAAATGTCCTTCTTTTGCCGCGGCAATGCCTCCTTCCATACCTCGCCAAGACATCACTGCTGCACTGGGGGATAATCCTCCTTCCAGGATTTCATCCCAGCCCATTAAATTCCGTCCCCGTTTTTTCAGGTATTGGTCCATTTGACCAATAAAATAGCTTTGAAGTTCGGCTTCATCCTTTAATCCTAAAATGCGCTTTTTTGTTTGGCAATTCGGACAAGTTTTCCACCGAGTTTTAGGCACTTCGTCACCGCCGACATGAATGTAAGTACTTGGAAAAAGTGTCAATACTTCATCCAAGATGTGCTGCAAGAAAATGAGGCTGCTGTCCTTGGTGCAGAATACGTCGTCGAATACTCCCCAAAGGCCTGGGACCGATTGTTGTTTTCCCGTGCAAGAATATTGAGGGTAGGCGGCCAAAGCAGCCCTTGCATGTCCTGGCATTTCAATTTCTGGAACCACCGTAATGCAGCGTTGTGCGGCATAGGCAACGATTTCCTTGATTTGATCCTGGGTATAATACCCTCCGTAATGTTGGGTATTCCAAGTTCTTGGGAAAGTAGCATAGTGGTTTTCTACGGTGCTGTCGCGCCATGCTCCTATTTCGGTTAATTTGGGGTATTGCTTGATTTCAATTCGCCAACCTTGGTCGTCGGTTAAATGCCAATGAAATACGTTGAATTTATACATCGACATGAGATCGAGGTATTTTTTAATTTCCTCTACGGTAAAAAAATGACGAACTACATCGAGGTGAAGACCTCTCCAGGAAAACGTTGGAAAATCCTTCACAAAACAGGAGGGGGCCTCGTAGGATGAAGTTTCTTCATTGAATTTCAACATCTGAAACAAAGAGTGCAAAGCATGAAAGCAGGAGGCTTTGCTCGTGTAGGAAATGCGAATGCCGTTGGAGCTTACGCTAATCGCATAGGATTCAGGATATGCACCCGTCAGGGGTTGAAATGCAATTTCAGGGCTTGGTTTGTTATCGGTTGAGTCTTTCCAAAACACCTCGTTTATGCCATAAAGTTTGGCGATTTCGGGCATCACTTGACGGAAGGTATCGGGAAGTCCTAAGGCCTTGAAAACGAGTTTTTCGCTTTGAAAAGGTGGGTTTTGGTCCGAAGCAGGTACGAAAGTAACCGGTTTTGGTAAAATTGGACAAGTGATTTGAGCGATGGAATATGTCGCGAGGAACACCAGCACTCCTAAAAATAATTTACCCATGAGGTAAAATTACGCTAAAAATGAAAAAGGCCGGATATCCGGCCTTTGACTAGTTTCTGTGTAGGATTGGAAACTTCAGTTTGGTTTTGTTTTGCTCCAAGGATTTACTGAAATTCAGTAAAAAAGTTACTGTAGATGCAGGAACGGTTGGACCGTTTTTAAGTGGGTTAACACGTTTTGTTTTTTTGTACTTATACGACATAGGCTAAATTTTTTAGTTTAACGCAAGGTTCTTTCGATTATTGCGTCGGCTTTTATTTATGTTTATTTTTATCTTTGTCGTCCATCAACTGAGTAATTTATGTCAAGCAAAATTCTACCTGGAGTAGCGAGCGGAGACCAAGTTCAAGCCATTTTTCAATGGGCGAAGGAAAAGAAATTCGCGCTACCAGCGGTCAACGTGACCAGTTCGTCTACGGTAAATGCCGTAATCGAAACCGCCGCTAAACTCAATGCACCAGTAATTGTTCAATTTTCCAATGGAGGCGCTCATTATTTCGCAGGCAAAGGCTTGTCGAATTCCGAGGAAAAAGCAGCCATACTCGGTGGTATTTCTGGAGCTCGACATGTGCATGAGTTGGCGGAAGCCTATGGTGCAACCGTGATTTTACATACTGACCACTGTGCCAAGAAATTATTACCTTGGATCGATGGCCTTTTGGATGCGGGAGAAGCTTTTTTTGCCCAAACCGGTAAGCCCTTGTACAGTTCTCATATGTTGGATTTATCGGAGGAGCCGCTACATGAGAATATTGAAATCTGTAAGGCTTACTTAGCGAGAATGTCTAAAATCGGAATGACCTTAGAAATCGAGTTAGGGATTACGGGTGGGGAGGAAGACGGCGTGGATAATTCGGGCGTCGACAGTTCCAAACTGTACACTCAACCGGAAGAAGTCGCTTTCGCCTACGAAGAATTGATGAAAATTTCTCCTCGGTTTACCATTGCAGCAGCGTTCGGAAACGTACACGGCGTTTATAAACCGGGTAATGTTGTTTTGAAACCGGTTATTTTGAAAAATTCTCAGGACTTCATTCAAACTAAATTCAACACCGGTCATAATCCTGTGGATTTTGTGTTCCATGGAGGTTCGGGTTCAACCTTAGAAGAGATTCGTGAGGCCATCGGTTATGGGGTGATTAAAATGAACATTGACACCGATTTACAATTCGCTTTTACCGAAGGCGTTCGCGATTATGTCGTTAAGAATGTAGAATACCTGAAAACGCAAATTGGAAATCCAGAAGGGGACGATAAGCCGAATAAAAAGTACTATGATCCGAGAAAATGGATGCGCGACGGTGAAATTACGTTCATGAAGCGTTTGGAACAATCCTTTTCCGATCTCAATAATATCAATACATTATGAGTTGGTTCAAAAGAAGCAAAGAAGGGATTACGACTAAGACCGAAGAGAAAAAAGAAACCCCGGATGGGTATTGGTCCAAGTGTTCCAATTGTAAAACCCTATTCATTACAACGGATTTAGCGAAAATGAATTTCGTTTGCGACCGTTGTTCGCACCACGAACGCATCGATGCACAGACGTATTTTGAAATCATCTTCGATGAAAGCAAATTTACAGAGCTGGATGCGGCTTTAAGTTCCGGTGACCCGTTGGGTTTTGAGGATACCAAAAAGTATACGGACCGCGTAAAAAGTACCCAAAAAGCGACGGGATTAAAGGATGCCATTCGTACGGCACACGGCACCTTAGAGGGTCAGCCTTTGGTGGTTGCAGCCATGGATTTTGGTTTCATTGGGGGTTCCATGGGCAGTGTTATGGGAGAGAAAATTTCTCGGGCAATTTTGAAAGCAATTGAGTTAAAAGCCGCTTTCATGATCATTTCCAAGTCGGGTGGAGCACGTATGATGGAAGCGGGATATTCATTAATGCAAATGGCGAAGGTTTCCGGAAATTTAGGATTGCTATCCGAGGCTAAATTGCCCTACATTTCGTATTTAACGGACCCAACCACAGGCGGCGTAACTGCTTCATTCGCGATGCTTGGAGACATCAACATCGCAGAACCTGGAGCGCTGATAGGATTCGCTGGACCTCGAGTCGTGAAAGAAACTATCGGAAGAGACTTGCCTGACGGCTTTCAAACTTCAGAGTTTTTATTGGAGCATGGTTTTTTAGATTTTATCATTGATCGCACGGAAATTCGTCCTAAATTGGGGCAGGCCATAAAGCTGTTCATGAGTTAATGAAATTCACGAAACTCACGGACGATAGTTCTTGGTTGATTGAAACTGCCGTTTTTTCCTTGGTGATCGATCCGTGGTTTACCAATCAACAAATCGATGGATACGCTTGGTTTTCGTTGCAAGAACGCGTCGAAACGTATGGACCCTTTAATTTTTCAGCTTCGACACCATTGATCGTGTTGGTTTCTCATCCTTTTTCCGACCATTGCCATAAGGAAACCCTATTGACCTTTCCAAAAAACACTCGAATTGTGGCGGAGCGTCGTGCTTTGAAAAAGATTCAATCCTGGAACTATTTTGACGAGGTGCTTTCGCTGGAACAAGCTCCTTTTGGGGTGAAGCAATTGACCAAGCCCAGCCTTTTCAATCAAACCCATCACGCCTTTTTATTTCAGTTGGAAGGTGCGGATATTCTATATGCTCCACACGGTGTCCATGCGAAAGAGTCCTTACCGAACGCGCAGGGATTGATAACCACAACAACAACCTATAAATTGCCATTTTTTCTTGGAGGAACGGTCAATCTTGGACTTAATGAAGCTCGTAAGGTCTTGGCTAAAACTGGAGCTACTTGGGTACTTACGACCCATGATCAGCGTAAAGTAAGTAAAGGATTGGTGGGACTATTTGCCAAGCCCACGTATGAACAAGATCCAGCATTTCACGTTTTGAAGGCCGGGGAATCCCTATCGCTTGCTGAGCTTGTTTAACGTTATGTGCCGCTGAGCATTGGATTTGAAGGTTGTTACCCCGTCAATCCGCTTTTTCAGGTGTTTCAACGATGAATTTTCAACCCTTTTTCGCCAAAGGATATAACTGCTTCGTTTCAGTTCTTTCCGCATCAATGCGCGCACCTCACTCTCGGAAAGATGGAATTGAGCCTTGATGGCATCAAAGGGCGTTCGGTCTTCCCACGCCATTTCAATGATTCGATCAACGACTTCGGGACTCATGATTTAATCCTAGGTGGTTTATCGGGCTTGGCGTATTCAAATCGTTGAAGAATGGACAGTTTGGTGTAGGCGTCCAGTCCAATGCAGCCGACTACGGATGCCTTAGGGAGATTCGCAAAACCATCGCTTTCAATGATTTCCTCCGGAAACTTAAACCACTGCACTTCACCAATAATTAAGTTGGTTCCATTCAGCCCAATGGGAATATTCTCGCGAAATACCAGCCCAAAACTTACAGGAGAACTTGAAACCAAGGGTGCGTGGAATCCATCGATGTATTGAGGCAAAAGACCCGTAGCTCCGAATTCTGATCGGTCTTTAGGATACCTTGCCGCCGTTTGATGGGCCGCCTCAATGTCGTTTTCGGAGACTAAATTCACCGTATATTCTTTGGTTGATAAAATGTTTTCGTAGGTGTGTCGCTCAACGCTGTCGGGACGGAAGACGATTCCCAGTAAAGGGGGATTGGAACCAATATGTACCAATGAATTAAAAACGGCTAGGTTTGTTCGGTTTTCGGCATCTCGGGTGCCAACAAGGCATATGTTTTTAGGTCCCACCAAGCTATTGAAAAATTGAGCCTTATAGCGTTGCTCTAGAGCATCGTAATCAACACGGGGCAACAAGTTTGGATTCATACTTAATTAACCAATATCTTCGAAAAATGTTTGTTAAGTAACACAAGTTACGCCCGTAGCGTTTCGTTAACAGTACTTTTGTTCCAGAGTTCGAAAATGGAACAAACGCTATTTCGCTCAAATAACATCGTTAACTTTACGCTATGAAAATTGA
Source organism: Bacteroidota bacterium (assembly GCA_046046325.1). Lineage (GTDB taxonomy): Bacteria > Bacteroidota > Bacteroidia > Flavobacteriales_D > Crocinitomicaceae > UBA952. The sequence goes on along the minus strand of JBJOJZ010000134.1, from coordinate 8,522 downwards.
ACAAATTTATACTGGATGTTTGGCCCAGGGAGCCTATTATTTGGTATCGGAAGGTGAGGCTGTAATAATTGACCCGCTTCGTGAAACACCCCCCTATCTTCAACGACTTGAGACGGATAAGGTTCGTCTCAAATACATTCTTGAAACGCATTTCCACGCGGATTTCGTTTCTGGACATGTGGATTTATCGAAAGCTACCGGTGCCCCTATCGTTTATGGACCGAACGCTCATCCCAATTTTGATTTCTATGCGGCAAAGGATGAGGAGGTGCTTACATTTGGTGCCTGTTCGATAAAAGTACTTCATACTCCGGGACATACGATGGAGTCGACTTGTTATCTCTTGATCGATGAAAATGGCAAAGAAACAGCGCTATTTTCAGGAGATACCCTTTTCATTGGGGATGTTGGCCGTCCGGATTTAGCGCAAAAAGCTGCTTCCATGACCCAAGAGGAATTAGCAGGAACCCTGTATGATTCGCTGCGTCAAAAGATCATGACCTTGTCGGATGACATCACTGTTTACCCTGCTCATGGAGCAGGTAGCGCGTGTGGTAAAAACATGTCGAAAGAGACTTTTGATACTTTGGGTAATCAAAAAATTACCAATTACGCTTTACGAGCGGATATGACCCGTGAAGAATTTATCCAGGAGGTAACGGATGGGTTGCTTCCGCCACCGGCGTATTTTGGACAAAATGTTGCCATGAATAAATTGGGGTATACGCCTTTCAGTGAGGTTATGACGAGCGGTTTGACCCCCTTAGATACCCCCGACTTTCAATCGCTGGACGAAGATGTACTGCTTTTGGATACGCGGCCTGCAGCGGAATTCGCTCAAGGTTTCATTCCTGGAAGCATTTTTATTGGCTTAGATGGTCAATTTGCTCCTTGGGTGGGGGCCTTAATTCCCAGCGTTACGCAGAAAATCGCATTAATCACTTCGATAGGTAAGGAGGAAGAGGCGGTTCAAAGGTTGGCGAGGGTTGGTTACGATAAGGTGGTGGGCTTTTTGGATGGAGGATTTGCGGCCTGGAAAGGAGCGGTAGATCGTATTGATCGCATGGAAGCCGAGGAGGTTGCCAATGGATTGGCTGCGGAAGAAATGCTCATTGATGTGCGGAAACCGGGAGAATATGATGCAGATCACTTAACGGAAGTCCCGAATATTCCTTTGGATTTCATTAACGAACGCATGGGGGATTTTCCACGAGACGCTTCCATCGTGCTACATTGCGCTGGTGGTTATCGGAGCATGATTGCAGCATCAATATTAAAAGCTCGAGGATATCAAAAAGTGAAAGATGTTGTTGGGGGCTACAGTGCTTTGTCTAAAACTGATTTGCCAAAAATGAGCACCGTTTGCAGTAAAGGATTGAACTAATCCCGCACTTTTCCAAATCGATGCACGGTAATGGTGCCGGAACTATAGGAACAAACCCACGCTTCTAGACTTTCGTTATCTTCAAATACGTCCACGCCTACTGGTTTGCCCGGGCATTCAATGGAATGCATCAATTGAAAACGATCGTCGAGCACTTTGTATACCATGAGTCGGTTCCCGGAGTAACAAGTGACGAAGAGGTATTCTCCGGATTTAGATAGTGCCATCGTTCTTGGTTGTGCCTCGGTCGTTGCCTTGAATAACAAGGTCCCAGTGTTGGGGTCAACGCAGGCAATTTGCCCCAAAGAGTTGAACGATACTAAGAGCCTTCCTTTTTTATCCTGTAAAATGTGACGTGGATTAGAAGCCACTTTGATTTCCGTTGTTTTCTCCCACGTTTTATTGTCGATTACAGCCAAACTGGACCCACCCATAATCGCAACGTAGGTTAAGTTCGCTGCTTCGTCCATGACAATTCCTCTAGGAATGCTGCTCACGGCGGTGTTTTTAATTACTTTGCCAAAGGGATACGTTCGGTTGTTGATTTCCAGCACGCTCACATTGTACGAATGCCAATTACTCACCATCAAGTAACGGTCATCGGAAGTACAAGAAATGACCTTCGGTGTTTTACCGGTTAGGATGATGGGGCTGTAAAGCGTGTCCTGCGTTTTGCCTTGGGCATTTTGGATGTAAATCAACTTGTCGGTTTTACTTAAGGGTTTATTTTGAGGCTCAAATAGCCGGATGGGTACGATACCTCCTGCGTTGTGCAACGAAACCCAAAGAATGCTGTCATGATGCGAGAGAAAGGCTTCCACCGGCTTTTCCTCGTAGGAATCAATCTCTTTCCCGTCGTCGTAATCCCAACCCTTACCTGGAGTTGCTTTGAATTGAAAGATGCGGGTTATCTTCCGTTGTTTTCGGTCGAATTCGTACACCGACATGCCTTCCAGATTCATGGCATAGAGGAAATTCATGTTCTTACTGAATACGACTGATTTCGTGCCTCCGCTCGCATCCAAAACTGCTTTTTCGAGAAAGGAAAGGCTGTCCGATGGTTGGAATTCAGGGGATTTTCGGACTTTGTTCGGGGGAGGATTTTTTGAAGGTTGGGTACTTTTGGAAGGTTCGCCCGACTGGCAACTGAGGCCAATCCACAAGAAACTTAAGGTCAATAACCAAGGGGTGAGGCGTTTATTCATCATGTTTTTGGGTGATTAAATGGAATCCAAGTCCGGCACTGATACCGTATTGAGCTAAAGAAACAGAGGCCAAGGGCGTCTTTCGAACCCATCCATTGCTGAAGTTGATTTCTGCGAAAAAGTGACAATATTTTGAAAAATAAAAGGACGATCCTGCCTTCAACATGTAGGAGGGACACCCACTCCACTGAAAACGCGAAGGGACAACAACGTAAGGATCTTGAGCCATTTCTGCAAGTGCAATTCCTGGTTCGGCATGAAGGTCGATTTTCCAATTTTTTTTACCTAGGTGATAACCAAATCCAGCATAGATGGAAGCAAAGTTTCGGGGGAATTTTTCGGGGGAATTGGTGAACAATAGTTGACCGTTGGGAGCCATGAAGTTGGCTTCGCCGCGCACACTGATCTTGGGTTCTACAACATACTCCAAAAAGCCATTGATAAAGGCTACAGTAGTTTCTTGGTTGTAGAATCGAGTAGGGGCTATGGTGGCGCTTGCGCGCAGTAGGGAGGGCTCGAAATAAATCGGTTTTTCTTGGCTATATACCAGCGTACTTGCGGCCAAGAATAGGCCTACTATCTTTTGGTGAATCCCCATAGCCTGGCAATTTTATAGTTAAAACTTAAGGTAACCAACAAGTGTCCTGCCAAGGATGCTCCCGTGTGTTCATGAAAACTCAGCGTTCCTGAAGTAAAATCATAGTCGGTTTCGATGTGATTACCCAAGTGCATCATATACTGCCCAGTAAGTGAAATGTCAAACCTTGGAGTTAGTTCCAGATGTGTTCCAAGTCCAGCTTGCACCGCAGAGCTCCAACGTTCGGCATACAAGGCTCCATCCAATGGACTTATACCATCTTTCGCCTCAATTTTGGAATAATCGAAACAATGCCCTGCCAAAATAAACGGACGAAATTTTGGTTTAAAATCCTTTGGTTGATGAAAATAGGTAAGGTGGTTTATTGGATAAAATAAGACGCTCCAGCCAATGTGGTAGTCCGTTCTGTGAGCATAATTTAAGATGTCGCTGGTGATGTAATCGAAAAACCAATCGGTATTAACGGCATCGGAAAACCGTAAGCGAAATTGTCCGCCAACGCCAGTTCCTGTCATTTCGTTTTTATGGTCATTGAATAAACTAACCGTGGTTCTCCCTCCTAGGGAAAGCATTCCTGCAGGATTAAACGTTCTTTGTTCCTGAGCGTTAACCTGCAACGCTAAAAAGGACATCAAGAACAGGAAAATCAGTTTCATGAATACGAAGGTAAGAAAGTATTTGATTTTGTATCTTCGCAAAAAGAAACGGTATGCGGGTTTATTTGGACAACGCGGCTACTACGCCGATGGCGCCTGAAGTGGTAGCAGCGATGAGCGATGTGTTGCTTAATCATTTCGGAAATCCTTCCTCTACCCATTCGTATGGACGTTCTTCAAAGGCCCTGTTAGAAACGGCACGAAGGAATATTGCCCGACACCTTAATTGTGCTTCCTCCGAGTTGTTCTTTACTTCTGGTGGTACGGAGGCCGATAACTTGGCTTGTCACATTGCGGTACAAGAATTAGGGGTAAAACGCATTATCTCTACCTCGATTGAACATCATGCTGTTGGACATACGGTAGAAATGTACCGCGATCGCTATAATGTTCAGTTACATAACTTGAGACTTGATGCGCAAGGTCATATCGATTTGTCGGAATTGGACGCATTATTGAAAGATCCCATTCCTACTTTGGTATCCCTCATGCATGCGAATAATGAAATTGCAACCCTTATTCCTTTGTCACAAATTGCACAGTTATGCCGAAGCTATGGTGCTTATTTTCATTCGGATACCGTTCAAACGATGGGACATTATGCCTTCGATTTGAAAGCACTGGATGTTGATTTCATTACGTGTGCTGCGCACAAATTCCACGGACCAAAAGGCATTGGGTTTTTGTACGTGAACAAGCGCATCAAAATGGCCCCTATGATTCTAGGAGGCTCTCAAGAACGCGGATTTCGGGGTGGAACGGAAAACCTTGCAGGAATTGTTGGACTTTCTAAAGCTTTTGATTTGGCTTACGAAGACCTTCAGGGACATCAATCGCATGTTCAAGGCTTGAAGTCGTACATGATGGGTCGTTTAAAAGATTATTTCTCCGACATTGCATTCCACGGGGATACTACACCGGAGGGTTCGCTTTATACGGTGTTGAACGTATGTTTCCCTCCTACAGAAAAGGCGAGTATGTTATTGTTTACCCTTGATTTGAAAGGTGTTGCCGTAAGTGGGGGGAGTGCATGTACCTCAGGTGCGGCTAAAGGATCCCACGTATTGGAAGGAATTGGGGCGGATATGACCCGTCCGAATGTGCGTTTTTCTTTTTCAAGATTCACCACCCTGGAGGAAATCGATTTTGCGTTGGAACAGGTTTTTTCTGCATTCGCCGTAGCTTTAGCCTAATGAGTGCGGCTAAAAACGTATTGTTCTTAGCTTCTTGGTATCCCAATCCCAAGAATCCCACCTTGGGTAATTTTATACAAAAACACGCGGAGGCCGCTGCAATGGTGCATGATGTTGTAACCCTTTCGGTGCATAGCAGGGAAGGAGGGGAGTTCGTGGTGGAAAAATCCATCCTTGGGAAGTTAACTGAGTTACGCGTTTTTTATCCCAAAGCAACTGGACTTTTTAAGCGTATAATACAGTTTACGCGCTTTAGAAAAGCAGTGGTTCTCGGAGTAAGCACCTACCGTAAGTTGGTCGGTGAACCCGATGTGTTGCACTTGAACGTTGTTTTTCCATTGGGATTATGGGTTAAACGCCATTTTCCCAATACACCGCTTGTGATCACAGAACATGCAAGCGGTTTGCACGAGGGCCCTAACGCGTATCCGAAATGGTTGCTAAATCGAATGATACCGGTTTACCAAAGGGCGACGTACATACTTCCAGTGAGTGCGAATTTGGGGGAGCGCATCAAAACCTTGGCAGGAACTTCATATCACGTATTACCGAATGTTGTGAACGAGGAGTTGTTTGCGTTACCGAAAGAACTAAGCTCTAAGAAGCTATTAGTTCATATTTCCACCTTATATGAGGCCGCAAAGAATGTACACGGAATGTTACGTGCCGTACAACGCTTATCCGAAAAAACACAAGATTTCGAATTTCACATTATCACGGATGGGGATGCAATCCAAGCAAAATCTTTGGCCAACGAATTGGGTTTGCTAAACGGTTTTGTGTTTTTTCATGGAACCATGGAAACGTACGAAATCGCGTCATTTTTAAACAGGTGTAAGGCGTTGGTATTGTTCAGCAATTTCGAGAATTTTCCCTGCGTTATCCCCGAAGCGTGGATGAGCGGGGTTCCAGTCATTGCCACTGCCGTCAATGGTATACCAGAATTTGCGCATGCGGAAAACAGCATCTTGGTCGAGCCGCGCAACGAGGACCAACTGACCCAAGCCATGTTGGATATATTAAATGGAAAGCAATTCGACGCACAGGCGCTTCGTACCTATGCCCTGGAGCATTTCAGCTACGCAGCCGTTTCCAAGCAACTGGATGAGGTGTATAGAACGCTCTAATTTTTGGAATAAAAAATCATTATTGGTGCGGCACTTCGACTTCATTTCACTCACTTGGCTCAGGGACCGTACAACCAGTTAACGGTCGCTGAAATTAATTTGAATTTTAATAAGGCTATTTTGCTTTTTATAAAAAGCATTTTATAATATTGCTTTTTAAATATGTTTTTTTATGATTTTGCTTTTTATAAAAAGCATTTTATAATGTTGCTTTATTAAAAAACTATTTTGTATTTTTGTTGTATCAAAATACTACGTAATGGAGGTGTTATTCGAAAAATCCTTGAAAAAAGCGGCTTCTGTGAGTGAAAAAGCCAAGCGCCTAGTATTCAACGATATTCAATGGAATGAGCGTTTAATAGTATTGTTAGGGTATCGTGGTGTAGGGAAAACTACTATGCTATTACAGCGTCTAAAGCAGTGTGGCGATAAGGGGATTTATCTAAGTTTGGACGATTTGTATTTTGAAAGCCATCGACTGGTGACGGTAGTTGAACAGTGTTACGCCATGGGATTTCGCACATTTTTCATGGACGAGGTACATCGATATCAGTTTTGGTCTAAAGATTTGAAACAGCTGTACGACGATTTTGAGGATATTCATCTGGTCGCAACCGGATCATCCATCCTTGAAGTATCTAAAGGTCAAGCGGATTTATCGCGAAGGGCAGTCGTTTATTATTTGCAGGGGCTTACCTTTCGTGAATATTTACAGTTTGAAAAAAAAGTTTCGTTTCAAGCGCTTGACTTGGAAACCATTTTAACGCGCCATCACGAAATCACCGCGGATTTATTAGATCAATTTTCGTTCAGAAAGGATTTTAATAACTACTTAAAACAAGGTTATTTTCCATTTTACAAGGAGAACAAATCGGTTTATGCTCAAAAGCTATCGGAGACCATCAATTTGGTTATCGATATTGATATTGCACCGTTCGAAGAATTGAATTACACTACCGTTCGAACCATGAAAAAATTGCTGCATGTGATTAGTCAATCCGTTCCATTCACGCCAAATATTTCGAAACTTTCCGAGCGCTTGGAGGCACCACGAAATACCATTTTGAGGCTCTTGGATTTGTTGGACAAAGCAAGAATCATTAAAGTCCTGAATGCAGAACATGAGAAATTAAGCTATTTGCAAAAACCGGAAAAGATATTTTTGGAAAACACGAACTTTGTTTACCTGTTCGCCGATGAAAAAGCAAATATTGGTTCGGTTCGAGAAACCTTTTTTTTCAACCAGCTAAGTCAACTCCATCAGGTAACGGCCTCCAAATTTGGTGATTTTATGGTAGATGAACAATACACCTTTGAAGTAGGGGGACCCCATAAGGACTTCCGGCAGATTAAAGGGGTTCCAAGTTCATATCTTGCGATAGATGTTGATAATGGCGTTGGCAACAAAGTGCCCCTGTGGTTGTTCGGAATGCTTTATTGAATTCAAACTTCTCTGTGCTTTTCTTTGCTGATTTCCCTACGATGTACTAGAATCTGAGAGATTACAAGTCAATAAATACTTTCCTCTACCCATGAAATATTTTATACTTCTTAACCGGAAGTCCATTCGCAATTTTTTCTGGCATGGTATGCACTGGGTACATCGCACAGGCGTTTGTGAATGAATAACGCTATGCCGATGCGGTCCAATTAGGAATTAATTCCCAGAAGAACTAAGGTGGTGTTTAGAAAAATTACAGGGGATTTAATTAGAAAAACTGTGTTCAGCCTTAAAAATCCTTTAAAACTACCTAAACGAAAACTTTCGCTGCAGAAAGTAACTGATCGTTACTACCACCACCGAAGCGAAGACATTGCACAGCGAGGCATTCCAGGCAAAGGTGTCCACCATGAGTTTGATGAGGATCCAGTTGACGGTCGCAGAAATTAAGGCACTCAATCCGTAGCGGAAAAATTGTACGCGGCCCTTTAATTGACTTTCTGTAAATACGACGTAACGCATCATCATGAACCCAAACAAAAAGCTAAAGAAACCACACACTGCGGCAATAACCGTGTAACTATGCACCGGGTGGTCCAACAAAGGCAATTCCACCGTATGACGGTTGATGACCCAATGGTCGAGCACCCAAAATAAAAGCCATCCCAAGACTAAATTGGTGGATCCCGCTACCGCATAGTAATAGGTGGTTTTGTCGAAGATTCGTGAAACCAAGGGGTAAAAAAGATCGAGAAAAGCGCGGATGATGTTTACCATGTTATTTCCATTCTACTTCGTAGCCCGTATGTCGTCGTATATTCAGCACCAAATAATCATCAATGATCAGGTATTGTCCACGAATGCCCGTGAGCTTTCCCTGCACCCTCGGTTCCTTGTCCAACGTCAATGCGGCTACTT
>JBJOJZ010000075.1:0-48441 GCA_046046325.1 Bacteroidota bacterium | reverse complement strand
TTCGGAGCTAATTTTGATAATTCCTCGCTCTCGGTATTGATCCAGCGATTCGATGGCGTTTTTGATGATATTTGACCAAAGCTGGAATAATTTAATGTCAAATCCTTCAATAAATAGCGATTCATCCACCTCAAATACCAGCTCAACAGCACGTTTGATTTCGTAATTGAATACGTTTAAAACCGTTTCAATATTCTTGCGCAAATTCACCGGACCTCGTTCCGTATTGCGTTGGTCTTTGATGTACGACCGTAAATCTTGAATTACTTTGGTGGCTCGTTCAGACGAGGTCAAAATGGTTTGAACAAAATTCCGTATGATTTGCAAATTATAAATGAGTTCTAAAAACTCGTAAGGATTATCGGCACTGAGCACCTCTTGAATTAGCTCCGGTTGCGACGTTAAAATCCGAGTTTTTGAAAACAACAAAACCATTCGACTGCGATCCTCGGCAGGCAAGGATGGATAATTTTCAGAGACATAAACTTCCATCTCCTTCATTTCTCTTCGCTGTTGTAATCCACCAACGAACAATTCTCCTTCTTGTTCAATGGAGCGATTCAGGGCAAATTGAATCTGACGTTCTGTGCACAGGGAAACTACATTTAACAGGTTATCGATGGTATAACGAATGCTTTCTGCACCGATCTTAATGGCTCCGAGAGGTGTATTTAAATCGTGGGCAATTCCCGAGGCGATTTCCCCAATGGTTACCAATTTTTCTTGATCTGTAATCGACTTTGAAAGTTCAATATTGCGGTTCGTTTCTTCAATGACACGGGTCTCCAACTCCTGGTTCATGGCAACAATTTCCTTTTGAAGCTTCTCCTTCATGGTTTGTTCCTCAATGGCCTCAATTTTTTGGGACAACATGTTCGCTATGGTTAACAATACCCTTTCGTGCAATGGCGTAAAAAAATGCTTCGCGGGATTTTCGGAGTCAATTACCCCCCATACTTTTCTCCCAATTTTAATTGGAACCGCAAGTTCTGAAAACCGCCTTTGATCATCTAAAATATATCGTTCGTCCAAGGAAGTATCGGAGATCAACAAGGGTTTTCCAGTTTTTGCAACAGTTCCAACAATGCCTTGTCCGATAGGTATACACAAAGCACCTTTGAGCTCTCTTCGACGGCGTGTTTTGTTCCCCATCGCAGCGATTTGAGTCAATTCCTTTCCATCGGCTTTATAAATTACACAATCCTCGAAATCAAGTTGAGTAATGATATTTTCGACAATATCCCAGCAAATATCCTCATAGTTGTTCCCCGTTAAGAAGGAGTCCGCAAGAAGGTTTACCGTTTTTTCTGCCTGAAGGATGTGTTGCAATTCTTCGTTAATGACTCGAATTTTCTCATTGGATTCATAAATTGCCGTGGTTGCTCGGATGCGTTCTTTCACATTTACCAACATTCTAGCAAGGAGGTTTAAAAGAACTTTTTCATCTTCATAAAATCGTCGAAAATCTTTTACGCTGTCCAAGCCTACAAATCCGATGCATACCCCGTCCAACATCATAGGAAGCGCAATTAAACTCTTGATGTTTTGTTCTAGCAATAATTCCTTGAATCCCCCATCGGGCAGCAAGGAGGTGTTCTCAACTTCGATGTTCGCTCCTTTAAAGTGGGTTTCAACCCAAACAGGAACATATTCAAACGGTATGTCTTGCAGATTATCAATTTCCGGTTCTACCCCTTCGGCGACCCATTCAAAAGTATTGCTCGTGGTTTGTTGCTCATGGTTGTAATCAAAAATATATACCCGGTCAACTTCCATGAAATTCCCTAAACGTGCAAGTGTATTATTAATCAATTGCTGTAAATCGTTTTGTTGAACATCAATAAACTCCGTAGCTACTTCCATGATGAGCCGTTGAAACTCAGTTTTATTCATGAGAATTCGTTCGTTCAGCTTACGTTCGGAAATATCACGAGACGCCGCGATGATATAGCCTTGACCGTCAATTTCCAAATAACGCACTTTAACTTCTACGTCAATCACTTCTCCCGTCTGTTGATTGACATTAAAGGATTCTGCAGAGAACCCACGATGCTCCTGTAAAAAAGCTAAATGCTCTTGCCATACTTTAGGATCTTTAAATTGAGGGTCAATGTCGCTTACCTTGTATTCATGGATTTTATCCGAAGCTATACCTAATCGATCGGAGGCAGCTTGATTAATGTACACAAAATAGCCGTCTTGCCCCGCTACTTGAATCGCATCGCTGGAGGCGTTCAAAAATTGTTCTTGCAATTGGAGGCGAATCTTCGATTGAACAAGGCGATCTTCAGCTAATTTTCTCTGGGTTATATCAATGCCATATCCCACTACGTTGGTTTTGTGCGTGACTGCATTGAAAATGGGCCGCATTCTGCGCATGATAACGGACCGGTTTCCGGTCTGATCCAATCGGTCGTCTTCCCATTCAACCTCCTTATTTTCTCGAAGTACCTCAAGGAATTTGGCTCTTCTGAAAGCAGCGCCCTCCTCGGAAAGTCCCCGGTAGCGGCAATATTCAAAATCGTCTTTTCCAATTATCCATTGACGTATTTCGTCGTTTTTAATGCCTTGTGGATTTACGAAAAGGTACCGGTGTTGCTCATCGAATACAGCAATATCAGAAGGAATGTTATTGAATATGTATTCATAAAACTGTTGTTGTTCTTCCAGACGGTTGTTCAAAAGCTTCATTTCCCGCTCTTTCTCCTCTTCCAATTCTACAAAACGCGTAATATCGGTCGCATAAATGTTAAAGAACTTTTGGGCCACATTGCAGCGAATGTTCAAAAGGTAGGTTCTGTTATACCGTTGAAAGTTGCTGTAGGAAATCTCTTTTTCATCCTTCAGTATGCTGGAAAGAGCATCTTTCAATTCAGAATCGGTTAATTTCCCTCGTTCGAACGAAAAGTCTTCGAGAAAAACTGTGGATGCGGGATTATGGTAAAGCAAGTTAAAGGCTTCATCAACTCTTAAAACCGGATTGGGATTCTCGTTGGGAAACAAAGACGTCGAAATCAACTCCTCACGACTTTGCTCCAAGGCCCTGTTTTTTTCCAAGTAGTCTTTATTAATCGCTTTCAACTCCTCTAAAGCTTTAGACGATGACTGAAGGAGAAAAAGGTATTCCGCGATGTAATTTTGCTGGGAAAAATCCTTGAGGGTTAAGTTGTAATCTGAAATATGAAAATCAGCATTGACAATAGGGTTACCATGCAATACATAACCCCAAGCCGTTTTACGTCCGGATATTTTGTAGCGTTGATGGCCTTCAATCGATTCGATGAATTGCAAGATTTGGCGGTTTTCCGTTAACTTTTCAAAACCGTTACCTGGCATCCAGCGAAATAATTCGTTGAATTTCTCTCCCTCTTTACAACGTTTCGAGCTTTTTTGAAATGCTTTTCCGACTTTAAAAATGGTAAGGTTAGCATCCACGAATAAGGTGTGAGGATTGGCGAACTCCAACGCAGTAAATAACTGATCAAAATCCAAGCCCTCCGAATGCATTACCAACGGATTAGGAAAAGATGGTAATCTTGGGTTTCGCTTTTGGAGGATAAGGTTTCCACACTGCAATTAAGGTCGAATCGTTTGCCCAAACCACGAATCAATCCAAACAGCATGGGAACCAGGCCTTCTCGATGGCTTTTGTACAATAGTTCAACGGAATTTTGCGTTTCGTTTTGAACGGAAAACTGAGGAGGAGCAAGTTGAGGCATCATACTATTCATACGCGTATGCAGCATGTCTAAATTCCCAAGAAACTCCACAAAGTTATCCCCGCACAAATCCATAAGCTCGCCGTATCCTTCATCCGCCGTGTAGGTAATCCAATATTCACCAAAAAGTTCAAGGACGGCAGAGGCGTCCGCTCCTAGCACGGCAGAGGCATTACCCACCAGCTTATATGTCAAAGCATCATCATAGGACTGTAAGCCCACAAATTCTGGGTCGTGAAAATCGGACCTACGTGCGATTTCCTGCCACTTATCCAATCCATAGTTATTAACTACTAAATCCTTGATTGCTTTGTTAACGAGTCCGTACATATTTTTTATTCAAAGTTAAGAAACCCTCCTGTTAATTCACCCTACGCTGCGGGTAAAATGTTTAATTTTGCACAAAAAATTCCATGGAATACAACAATTTAGGAAAAACAGGACTCCCCATTAGCCGACTGTCCTTTGGTTCTTGGCTAACGTTTGGAAAGCAAATCGACGAAGCCTTAGTGGGGCGGCTTATGGGAATCGCCTACGAACATGGAGTAAATTTTTTCGACAACGCAGAGATTTATGCACGAGGAATGAGCGAGACGGTGATGGGTAAAGTCTTGAAAAAAAGCAAATGGTCACGCGACAGTTACATCGTGAGCAGTAAGGTCTTTTTCGGATCTGGAGGTCAACTTCCAACTCAGAAAGGATTGAACCGCAAGCACGTTTTTGAGGCATGTCATCAAGCCATGGAGCGACTACAAGTGGATTATTTGGATTTGTATTTATGCCATAGGCCTGACAAAAAAACACCGATTGAAGAAACGGTTTGGGCCATGCATCATTTAATTCAACAAGGTAAGGTATTGTATTGGGGAACATCTGAATGGAGTGCACAGGAAATCATGGAAGCTCATGTGTTCGCTAAACAGAATCATTTGATTGGGCCTGTGGTAGAACAACCTGAGTATAATTTATTTGCACGAAACAAGGTAGAGGTGGAATTCGATCAAATCTACAAAACAGTGGGATTAGGCACCACGATTTGGTCGCCATTAGCTTCTGGAGTGTTATCCGGAAAATACAACAACGGTATTCCATCGGATACACGACTCACCATGGAAGGATTGGAATGGCTTCGTGAAAAAAATATCACCCCAGAAAAGTTAGAAATCACCCGTAAACTCGATAAACTGGCGCACGAACTTGGCATTAGCTTAGCACAAATGAGCATTGCTTGGTGCCTAAAAAATCCTAACGTAAGTACGGTAATTCTCGGAGCAAGCAAGGAAGTTCAGCTCCAAGAGAACTTCGCTTCCTTGAACCATGTTGGCTTGATGACTCCTGAAGTCATGGCGAACATTGAACACATCGTGGGCAACAAACCCACCTTTCCAGCCTTCTAAAACCATTTTAGAAATGCTTTGTTAATGTATTAAAAAGTAAAAATGATTGAAACTGACATAATTATCATTGGAGCGGGACCTGTAGGTTTATTTACCGTCTTCGAAGCAGGGTTACTCAAGTTAAGATGTCACCTAATTGATTCTTTGCCGCAACCTGGTGGACAATGCTCCGAAATATATCCCAAAAAACCGATATACGATATCCCTGGTTTCCCTGAAATTTTGGCGGGGGAGTTAATTGACAACTTGATGCAACAGGCAGCCCCTTTTAAACCAGGATTCACCCTTGGAGAAGCCGCTCATAGGATTGAAAAAATGGAGAACAACACCTTTGTGGTTACGACCGTGAAGGGCACACAACATGTTGCACCGATTGTAATCATTGCTGGAGGACTTGGCGTTTTTGAACCCAGAAAACCGCCTATTGCAACCCTTGAGCAATTCGAAGATCGAGGGGTAGAATACATCATCAAAGATCCTGCTATTTACCAAGACAAACGATGCGTATTAGCGGGAGGAGGAGATTCTGCTTTGGATTGGTCCATTTACTTGGTGGAAAATTCCATTGCTTCAAAAGTAACCCTTGTGCACCGAAGCGCTTCTTTTAGAGGCCATTTAGATTCGGTACAAAAGGTGATTGATTTATCGGAAAAAGGTCGAATTGAATTGATTACCGAGGCAGAAGTTATTGGTCTAGAAGGGGAAAACGGTTTGGAGAAGGTCATCATCAACCATCAATCGCAAGGAGAAATTCATCGGGATGCGGACCATTTTATACCTCTGTTCGGGTTAAAACCGAGCCTTGGACCTATCGCTGATTGGGGATTAGAACTGGAAAAAGGTGCTATCAAAGTGAATACCCTAGATTATTCTACGAATGTTCCCGGTATTTACGCGGTGGGGGATGTGAACACTTATGAAAACAAGCTCAAGCTCATCCTTTGCGGTTTCCACGAAGGAACCTTGGCCGTACAATCCGCTTTTGCCCGAATTCATCCTGAGAAAAAGAACGTTTTAAAATATACCACGGTAAACGGCGTTCAAGGATTTGCTTAAAATGAAAGTAAAAAGGGTTGTTATTCTTGGACTTTTTGCACTGTTTTCCATATTGGTGGTTCAATTATTTTGGATTCGGCAAGCTATGGAAACGCAAGCGGTTAGTATGACTATTCAGCACAAAGAGGACAGCCTTAAACGCAAGGAATTCGACGACTTAGTTCATCTATCATTGCTCAACGTGTTGGCGAGAATTCAAAAGAAAGAAGGATTAACCCCAGAACTTTATGGGGCCATTCATAAAGTAGGAAACTCTCATTACACGGTGGCCATTAACATCAATGAAGACCTTCCCATGCTGTATTTAGAGAATTTACTGAAACGTGAATTCTATGAACAAACCATACAACGGGATTTCTACTACGGAATTTATGATTGTTTCACTGATTCCATTACGCTTAGCAACAAAATAACCTATAAACAAGATTCCATTTATGTTCAAGAAAGTAAAGCAACGTCTGCGGTAACCCCTGAAATTTTGAATCTTCAAAAAGATGGACATTATTTTACCGTTTTCTTTCCCGAGCTACCAGTAAAAGAATTAGAAATAACCACCGACATTTCTCCATGGATCTATTTGATCATCATGTTGCTGGTAGTTTCTTTGTTTTTCGCTTTTTCTGTATCCATTATTTTACGTCAAAATCGTTTAGCTGAGGTCAAAACAGACTTCATTAACAACATGACCCATGAATTGAAAACCCCCATTTCAACGATAAGCTTGTCCGCCGAAATGTTATTGCGTTCAAACCCATTGGAAACCGAGAAAGCACATAAATATGCAGGTATCATCTATAAAGAGAATAAGCGGTTAGAGCATCAGGTCGAAAGAGTTCTTAACGTTGCAAAACTGGACAAAGACCACGTGGTTTTAAATAAACAGGAATTTAATGTAAATGAGCTATTAGAGGAAGTAAAAGAGAATTTTGAATTGCATCATTTAGAACGCGGTGGTAGTATTAGCGTGAGCCTCAACGCAACCCAACACATCATCCAAGCGGACAACGTACATCTGACCAATGTGATTTACAATTTACTGGATAACGCTGTGAAATATTGCGATGGAACCCCGGAGATCCAATTGAGTACACGCAACGAAAAAAACGGCCTTTGGATAGAAATCACCGACAACGGGATTGGTATTAAAAAAGAAAATTTATCCATGATTTTTGATAAGTTTTACCGAGTTCCAACGGGGAACCTACACAACGTAAAAGGCTTTGGACTTGGATTATACTACGTTAAACTCATTACGGAGGCACATGGCGGAAAAGTAATCGTAAAAAGCACGCTTGGAAAAGGAACCACCTTTTCACTTTATTTTCCTTGATCTGGTTAAATGCGTATCGGGTTGTGGGGAAATCCCTTTACGAACTAGTTCTTTTTTAAATAAATTGAAGTTCCATTCTTCCTTCAAAAAAGACCCTGGTTGGGGCACCAGCATCCAATAGGTTTTGTTGTTAGGTTTTTGGCCCCGTTTCAAAGAATAGTCGAGTGATTTTTCTACTGGGCAGTAATTCAGATCGGCATAGCACAAACTAACCGAATATTTTTCAACCCTAATTTCCATTGAAATCTGAGAAAAATGGATATCCTTCCCATCGTTGCGATAGGTATATGCAGGTTGAATGCCTGTATAAACCCCTCGCAGTTTTCTGGGAATCTTGTTGACTTTTTGAGCGTTAGCATGTGCCACAACCACGAATAACAACATAGAAAAAAACACCGTTTTCACACGGCTAAAGTAAAAAATAAATATGCACCCTGTTGATTAAGCCGTTGATAAATACCCATATCCCCGCGGAATTGGAACCGTAATCGGGTGTAACTTCGTAATTCCATGGAACAATACCATCGCTTACTTCAACACCTCTTAGATCACGGAACAGAAAAATCCGATCGAACTGGAACGGGCACCCTTTCTGTCTTCGGATATCAAATGCGCTTTAATCTTGAGGAAGGTTTTCCACTTGTTACTACAAAAAAACTTCACCTTCGTTCCATCATCTACGAATTACTCTGGTTTCTAAAAGGAGATACCAATATTCAATACCTAAAAGAAAACAAGGTAAGTATTTGGGACGAGTGGGCAGATGAGGACGGGAATCTTGGACCCGTTTATGGTTATCAATGGAGAAGTTGGCCCACCCCAGACGGCTCATCGATTGACCAAATCTCACAAGTTATCGATCAAATCAAGCACAACCCGAATTCTCGAAGGATGATTGTTTCGGCCTGGAACGTTGCCAGCGTAAACGAAATGGCTTTGCCTCCGTGCCATACCCTTTTTCAATTTTATGTAGCCGATGGGAAACTAAGCTGTCAGTTATACCAACGCAGTGCAGACACTTTTTTAGGCATTCCTTTTAACATTGCCTCTTATGCCTTACTTACCATGATGGTTGCCCAGGTTTGTGATTTAAAACCCGGTGAATTCATCCATACCATGGGAGACACCCATCTGTACTTAAATCATCTTGAACAAGCTCGTTTGCAGTTGAGCCGACCTTGTAAAGCACTCCCCATTATGAAAATCAATCCGAAAGTTAGATCCATTTTTGATTTTACCTTTGATGACTTTGAATTAATCGGTTACGATCCCCATCCGCACATTAAAGCAGAAGTTGCGGTATGATGAAAATAGCCTTAATTGCCGCCATGGACGCGGAGCGTGGAATTGGTCGAAACAACGATCTCATGTGGAATCTTCCCAAGGATATGGCATTTTTTAAAACAACCACGGAAGGTCATATTGTCGTAATGGGAAGAAAAAACTACGATTCCATACCAGAAAAATACAGACCCTTGCCGAATCGTGTCAATTGCATATTAACAAGATCCCCTCATTTTACCGCAAAGGATTGTTACGTTTTCCAAAGCATGGAATCGTGCCTAGCGCAATTTAAGGACGATGACCGGACGATTTTTATCATTGGTGGAGGAGAAATATACCGTTTAGCATTGAACGAACTCGAATTGAGTGAAATTTACCTTACGAAAATCGATGGAGTTTTTGGGGCCGATACTTTTTTTCCAGCATTCGATGAAAACGATTGGCAAGAAGAAGTATTGCTAAAGCAAATGACCGACGAAAAACATTCTCACGGATTCACCATTTATCGATATTTTCGAGCGTAAAAAATAGGTAACTTTAAAAAAATAACTTTATGTTAGCCCCCTTCAACTTACACCAATGGATTAAAGAGAACCGAGATCTTTTAAAACCGCCGGTTTCGAACAAAAACCTCTACCATGAGGCGGGTGATTTTATTGTCATGGTGGTGGGAGGACCTAATGCTCGAAAAGACTACCACTACAACGAAAGTGAGGAATTATTTTACCAAATTGAAGGCGATATTACGGTTAGGATACAACACCATGGCAAACCCCAAGATATATTGATTAAGGAAGGAGAGATGTTTCTGTTGCCAGCGAACACTCCTCATTCGCCCATTCGTGGAGAAAATACCGTGGGATTGGTCATCGAACGTGTGCGCAAAGGAACTAATCTAACTGACGGGTTGTTTTGGTTTTGTGAAAATTGCAACGCTGAACTAAAATCCTACCGGTTTTTCTTGGAAAACATTGAAAAAGACTTCATTCCCCGTTTTCGAGAATTTTACAGCTCCGAAGAAATGCGCACCTGTAAAAGCTGTGGGCATGTGATGTCGGCAGACCCCCGATTTTCCTAGTTTTACTTATCGGTAGTATAGGTATACAAATAAGTAATGTTGGTTATTTTATTGTAATATTGGATAACCAACTTCTTCGCACGCAATTCGCGTATGGAGAATTCGACGGGCAAATCCGCCCCTTCTTTCAATAAAAACATCGAAGTTTTTTCGTCATTAAACGCCCATGTTCCATGTTCAAAAACGGATTGCAATTGGTTCAATACCAATTCGGTAGAATGGCGTGAATAGGTTCCATCTTTTTCAATGACCATTTTAAGTTGTGGTACAGCATCGATGAATTCAACACCATTGACCAAATATCCGGTAAGTTTCCAATCATTGACTAAACGGTTCGTCTTGGTTCGCAGGGTGAAACCAGGACCGTCTGGGTATTTGCTACAAGAAGGCGTTAATACCACCAAGGTCAACGCAAGAAAGGATAACGCTACAAATCTCATAAACTTTTAATTATTATCAAAGGTAGAAAAAAAATGAAAATAAATGAAACGGTATTTAACATGCTCCTTGAGAAGCTTGAAATCAAGGTATTATCTAATCATCATGGACATCCGTGGAAAAATCGAGCGAAGATAGATCAGCCAAAGGTAACCTGTAATGTTGCAAACGTAGCTGTTTTGAATTCAGAGAAACAATGGAAAAAGTATCACACCTTAGAGCGGTTTCTTTCATTTCTTCCTGAAGAATTACTTTGGATTGCTGCTCGATAAACTTCCATTTTCCCTGACGCTTCGTAGCGCTTTCCACGCCGAGAATGATGTTATAGCTAACCCAAAGATAGGTGCCTTTGGGGTCAAAAGTTACCACAACCCGGGTATTATCAACAGCCGTAGTTGGTAAGTAAGTAGGCGATTTGCGTAAAATCCACGTTCGTGAAAGGCGTTTACCTTTTGATCGAGGATCATGATTCGGAAGTACTGGAATCTTCTTACAAGCAACAAGAAAAAAAGCACTTAAGAAAAAAATCGAAAAAAGCAATTTAACGTTCATGACGCACGAAAAAAATACACGAATGAAATAAGGAACAACAAGAACGCAGTATCTTTGTAAAAAGTTACGATGAAAAAGATGTTTTTTTTCCTTTGCTTAGGATTACTTATATTCTCATGTGAGGATTCAAGTACTCCAATCAAACCCAAGGCGAAGCCTGTTTCATCAGCCGCCGTAACACCCAATGCCCGTGTTGAAATGAGGGTTGAAGGGATGGTTTGCAAAATGGGGTGTGGCGGAGCAATTCGCAAAGAACTTTTGGAAACAGGCAGCGTAGCTCGCGTAGAGGTGGATTTTCATGAAGAAATGAAATCTCAAATTATTGTTGCTCATTTCGATAGCACGAAGATCAATACAGATGCCATAAAATCAAGGATTGAGGCCACCAACGACGGACAATTTAAAGTCCTGGAAGCGCGGCGCATAAGCCAAGACCAATAATATGGAATTGTACCACCAGTCATGCGGCGAAGGATTCCCGCTTGTGGTGTTGCACGGATTATTTGGGTCTTCCGATAATTGGCACACCCTAGCCCAACGCTTTGGATCTTTTTACAGGGTTTACTATGTTGATCTTCGCAATCATGGGCGTTCGCCATGGGACGATGTGCATTCGTATGAAGCCATGGCAGAGGACCTGTTCGGATTTTTTAAATGCCACGGTATTCAAAAAGCGCACCTCTTGGGTCACTCCATGGGTGGAAAAGTTGCGATGCATTTCGCTCAAAGGCACCCTGAATTGCTGGAGAAAATGGTCATTGCTGACATGGGTATCAAAGCGTATCCTATGCACCACCAACATATATTGGCGGGAATTCATGCCTTGGATTTACCAAACATCCGTTCTCGGAGCGAAGCGGAAAAAAACCTAAGCCTTCACGTAGAAGCTGCGGGCGTTCGGCAGTTTTTATTAAAGAATTTATATTGGGTAACGGCAGGTCGATTGGGATGGAGAATGAATGTGGCGGTATTGGAGCGTGAAATGCCCAACATACTTGCTGCCTTACCAGAAGTGGTTAGCTGGACACCCACGCTTTTTTTGCGGGGTGAACTTTCCAACTATATACTGACCGAGGACGAAGCTTCGATAGAAGAACTCTTTCCGGATTCCATGATTCAAACGATTTCCAATGCTGGGCATTGGTTGCATGCTGAACAGCCCGATGCATTTTTTGATGCAGTAATGGGGTTTTGTTTACGGTAATAAAAAACCCCGACGCATCGCCGGGGTTCTTAGTTATTTCGTTATAAACGCTATCATGCTAACCTTTTCCTTTGTGTTTTGGAGGCATGTTTTCGTACAATTTCACCAGAGAATTTTCTTTAAAGAGAGCAGCACATTCTGCTATAAATTTCTCTTGGTTATCCGAATCGATTCCTTCCAACTTGAAGAGAAAGTCCTTCTCCCCTTCTCTACCCCATTGGATAATTTGCGGAACGATGTTCACCTTATTGGTTGAATTAAAGGTGGTGATTAAATCACTCAACTGTTGTTTAGCGGAATTATCAATACCGGAACCGATGCTAATAAACGAAACCTGAAATCGACAAACACTATCCGATGCAGCATTGGATGTCGATGCATCCTGGTTATTGACTGTTACCTCTTCTGCATTATTGCATGCAATTATCGCACTAAGTAACAAGGGGAAAATAATATATTTCACATCGTTTGTATTAGGAGGTCTAAACTCGTTAAAAAAATCATTAGTTAGAAATTATAATTCTCTTAGCAATTGAAGCTTTCGAATTAATGCAATTCAAATAATAAATCCCGTTGGGTAAATCGCTTAAATCCAGGGTAAATGGAAACTGACTTACCGTGTTCAATCTTTTAACCTCTGCTCCAACCAAGTTATAAACAACAGGAGTTACTGATGTATTTTGCGAAGAGGAAACCGTAACCAATCCATTACTCGGGTTCGGTTGAACATCGAACTTAAACTCGTTTTGCGATTCTTGTAAATTCGAGGAGTTATTACAACCCATTGAAGTAAGTAATCCACTTCTATCGGTATTCAACGCTGCGTACATCCTCAAGGCTTGCTCGTAGGTGAACATATTCATACAGTAATCATCCACATAATCCATGTAGTTCATATACATTTCTCCGTCTTGTCCAGAACCGCACTGATTGTTTGCGTTGTGGGGAAAATTTGGACAGCCGTAGTTGGCATCTTCGGCAACCTCAGTGTCATCAACAAAGTCGTCACCGCAAAAGTCGTCACCCCAAATATGACGTAGGTTAAGCCAATGGCCAACTTCGTGCGTAGCAGTTCTACCCAAATCATTCGCATCAAATCCGCCCGTACCGGCGGTTCCAATATCGCCGAACGCTTCATAACGGATTACTACACCGTCCAATTCTGGATCGGTAGCCAGATCTGATGGGAACGCAGCATAACCAAGGGTTCCGCCTGATGCGCCCAAGTTACAAACCCAAATATTTAAGTATTCGGTTGGATCCCAGTTATCGCGACCACCTGAGGCCGTGAACTTTTCATCACCGTTCCCGTCAAATTCCACAACATCGGTATAGGTGCGAGTAATTCCGTTGGTTGGATTTCCATTTGGATCAACACTGGCCAAACAAAACTCAATTTCGGTGTCTGCCGTATGTACCCAAAACGGATGCGATGGATCCAATGAATCGGCATTTAATAAGCGAAAATCTTCATTTAACACATCAATTTGAGATTGTATTTGAGCATCTGAAACGTTCTCCATCGGGTCGTTCCATAGGACATGAACCACCACGGGTATAGTAACTTGTGCTGCACTTTTAGTATTCCCTTTCTTCTTGAGGTCATTTGGATGGTTTTCTAACCAAAATTGAGTCATCTGTTCCGTTTGACTCATTCTATATTGAACCTCAGGATTAGTCAAGGCTTTTTGATTCCAATGAGTCATAGTAGCACACCTTTCTGCTTGGGCTTGAGCGAACACGACCAAGGCACAGAAGGCAATAGTAGAAATTAAGTTTTTCATGAAAATGAATTAAAAATTAAAAAATATAATACGTAAAACACATCCCAGCATTCATGGCAACCTTGTTCATGTACCAATCATTATCCTCTCCATCCACAAAAAGGATTTTGACAACCTTGGAAATTATGTAAACAAAGATAATGCTTTTCTTATAATATCCGCTTGATGGGTTTATAGATTTCCTGTATGTAGTTTAGAGAATTTGATACGTAGAACACATTCCAGCATTCATGGTAACATTATTATTGTACCATTCATAGTCATTCTCGTCTACTACGCGGATATTAACAACCTTGGTAGTTGCCGTTCCAAAATCAATGATTTTATTTAATTGTCCATTGGATTCACAATTTGGAGTGGAATTTAGGTATTCACTGGCCGAAAAAGACCCTAAATACGAACCATCAACATAGATTTTCAATACAACGGCTAAGCCGTCCCAAGATTGGGCAGCATCTAGGTCCTGCCAAATAATCAGCTTTTCAGAGTAAAGGCAGCTGCCGTCGTTGGTTTTGGCTTTTGACGAGTAATTGTCCGCCTTCAGGTCCGTGCATCCTGCTTTTTTACAAGAGCTAGTTGCAGTGAGGAGAATCCCCGCACATAAGAGTAAAACGCTTTTTTTCATAAATAAAAAATTATAAGTTGTCGCAAATATAGATAAAGAAATTAATTTACGTCATATATGTCGTAAATTAATTTTAGATTAAGCCCGACTTTTGGAGGTGAAATCCTCGTTTGAAGCCGACTTAATTCGGTTCGGAAAGGTGGTGAAGGGTTTGAGAAAATCCCATACCATGACCCAACTTCATTTGGCATCGCAATGCGATTTAGACATCCGAACCGTTCAGCGCATTGAAAAAGGAGAGTTCAATCCTAGTTTAAAGGTGCTTCTTCGATTGGCAAAGGCCTTTGATATGCACATATCGCAGCTGCTAAAATCCATTGACCCCCCTTATTAATTCGTTAATTCAACCTAAACGGAACGTTTAATTTCGTTAATGCTTGATACAATTCAGGATCGGGTTTTACCCGCAGCGATTTGGAGGTCATGTTGACTTCAATCCCATCAACGGGATCCATAATGGTGAATTTCACGTCGCAGGATCCATGATGCGCCGTTAACACCTCGTTCAACTCTTCGATCATCAAGTGGTTGACGTCTTTATTGGTAAGCGTCAAATGAACTCCCTTTACCCGTTTATCCCTTAAATTCTGCAATAACTCCACATCACTTAACACAAACTCCAAGCGCGAACCGTTCCAATGGGAATCAATTTTTCCTCGCAGGGTTAAGAAGACACCGGGTTGAAAAAAATGCCGAAACTTTAGGTAATTTTCGCCAAAAACACTAAGCTTAAACTGATCGGTATAATCTTCGACTAAAAGGGTGCCGAACGCATTACCTTTCTGCGACTGCCGTTGTTCCGCAGATAAGACCACCACCGGAATAAACAACTCCCTTCCTCGGTGAGCTTCTGGTTCTTTTAGCATGGCGACATTGCCATAGCAAAAAGCATCAATTTCCCGTTTAAAATCATCCATGGGGTGACCTGAAATATAGATGCCAATGACTTCTTTTTCCTTGGCTAAAGTATAGCCCGAGGACCATGGCTCTGCCATAGGAATGCTAGGCTGCACAATTTGATAAGCAGCATCATCCTCAAATAATCCACCACCGGATTTACCATCTTTCTTACAGGCCTGACCGTAGCGCATCAACGACTCAAAAAACGGGGTATCATTTCGGTTATTGGTAGCAAAATACTGGGCACGGTTCATTTCTTTGAACGAATCAAAAGCACCCGCGTACACTAGATGCTTAAAGGATGTTTGATTAATCGCTGAAAAATCCACCTTTTTACAGAAATCAAAAATTCCAGAATAAGGTTCCTCAATTCTACCGTTGGTGATTGCATCAACTGGGGCTTCACCTACTCCTTTAACGGCTTTTAAACCAAAACGAATGGCCCCTCCATCATTCACGGTAAAGT
The DNA here is from genome assembly GCA_046046325.1 of Bacteroidota bacterium. Lineage (GTDB taxonomy): Bacteria > Bacteroidota > Bacteroidia > Flavobacteriales_D > Crocinitomicaceae > UBA952. The sequence continues at coordinate 32,608 of JBJOJZ010000075.1, read as the reverse complement.
TCAAGCGCGACTCATTCACATCCGGTCCGAGAACTTTCACTCCCATTCGACGGCATTCCTCCATGAAAAAAGAAACTTGGGTAATATCGTTCATGTTATTACTCAACACAGACGCCATGTACTCTGAAGGATAGTTCGCCTTCAGATAGGCTGTTTGATAAGCTACCCATGCATAACAGGTAGAATGGGACTTATTAAACGCATACGAAGCAAAAGCCTCCCAATCTTTCCAAATTTTTTCCAATTTGGCCGTTGGGTGACCTTTGGCATTTCCTCTTTCCAAAAAAGCAGGACGCATTTTATCCAATACTTTCTTATCCTTTTTACCCATGGCTTTTCGCAAAGTGTCCGCTTCACCTTTCGTGAAATCGGCTAATTTTTGAGACAAAAGCATTACTTGCTCTTGATAAACCGTAATTCCATAAGTTTCTTTCAAAAACTCTTCACAATCGTCGAGGTCATACACTATGGTCTCATCCCCGTGCTTACGTTTAATGTACGAAGGAATGTACTCCAAGGGACCGGGCCGGTACAAAGCGTTCATGGCAATTAAGTCGGCAAAAGCTGTTGGTTTTAGTTCTCGCATGTACTTCTGCATACCAGGAGATTCATATTGAAATACTCCAACCGTTTCACCCCGTTGGAACAATTGATAGGTGGCTTCATCATCTATGGGAAACTGGTCCGGATCCAGATCAATTCCTTTATTTTCTTTGATGATTCGGACCGCATCTTTGATGAGGGTCAACGTTTTAAGTCCAAGGAAGTCCATCTTCAATAATCCAGCTGACTCTGCTACCGAGTTATCGAATTGGGTGCACACCATTTCCGAATCTTTAGCCGTTGCGACGGGCACAAAATTGGTAATATCATCGGGCGTAATGACAACACCACACGCATGAATTCCGGTATTTCTCACCGATCCCTCAATGGCTTTTGCCTGCCTTAGAACATCTGAAGCTGGACCTTGGCCCTGGTAAATTAGTTTTAAATCTTTGGCATTTTTAATCGCATCAGGGTTGTTTTTTAATTTTTCTGCCAAGTCCACATCATCCAGCTCAAACAGTTTTTTCAAGGAAAGATCCGGAACCATTTTCGCTAATCGATCTGCATCGGGCAAGGGTAAATCGGAAACCCTAGAGGTATCTCGAATGGCAGATTTTGCTGCCATCGTCCCATAGGTGATGATTTGAGCTACTTGATTAGAACCGTACTTATTAATAACATAGTCTATTACTTTACTACGACCCTCGTCGTCAAAATCGATATCAATATCGGGCATAGATATACGGTCTGGATTCAAGAAACGCTCAAATAGAAGGTCATATTTAATCGGATCAATGTTGGTGATTCCTGTACAATACGCCACGGCAGAACCAGCGGCAGAACCCCTACCCGGCCCCACCGACACACCCATTTCACGCGCTGCTTTGCAGAAATCTTGTACAATTAAGAAATAACCTGGATATCCAGTATTCTCAATGGTTTTAAGCTCAAAATCCAATCGTTCCTTCAAGGATTCTGAAATTTCTCCATAACGTTTACGCGCTCCTTCATACGTCAAATGACGCAAATAGGCATTTTCTCCATTTTTGGTTCCATTAACCTCATCCTCTTCATCAATAAACTCCTCGGGAATATCGAACTTGGGCAGCAATACGTTTCGTGAAAGCGTATAAGGCTCACACTTTTCAATAATCTCAGCAACGCTTAAAATGGCCTGGGGAAGGTCCGAAAAAAGACGTTTCATTTGATCGGGTGATTTGAAGTAAAATTCGTCATTAGCAAACCCAAAGCGATATCCGCGCCCGTGACCTATCGGTGTTGACACCAATTCCCCCTCTTTAACGCACAATAGAACATCGTGGGCCTTGGCATCGGCTTGATGAATATAATAGGTGTTATTGGTCGCCACTAACCGAACATTGTGTTGTTGAGCAAAAGACGTCAATACATCATTGGCATGCTCCTGAGCCTCTAAACGGTGGCGGTTTATTTCCAAATAAAAATCATCCCCAAACTGGGATTTCCACCAAAGCAAAGCCTCCTCGGCCTTGGATTCTCCTGCATTCAAAATCAAGGAATAGATTTCCCCATCCAAACCGCCCGAAAGCACGATAATATCCGACTTAAAACGCTGTAAAAGTTCTTTGTCGATGCGCGGTAAATAGTAAAACCCTTCCGTGTAAGCATAGGAGGCCAATTTGATTAAATTTTGATACCCCTGCTTATTTTTTGCCAGCAACACCATCTTATAACCGAGGTCCTTTTCCGTCTTATTATTTCGATCCCTGCACACATTGAATTCGCAGCCAATGATGGGTAAAATCGGTTTTCTGGTAAAGACTTCTCCGTTTTCTTCCGCTTCGATGCGTTGCTCTTCGATGCTTTTATTGTGTTCTGAAATCAACTTTTCAAATTGAAAAGCCGCCATCATGTTTCCGTTATCGGTTAAAGCAAGGGCCGGAAGATCCATTTCTATGGCTTTTTGCACCAAGGATTTGACTTCCGCGGTCGATTGAAGTAGGGTATACTGGGAATGAACGTGAAGGTGAGTAAACGGGGCGTCTTCCAGTATTTCTGGGATGTCGTCGCTCAGCGCAATGGTCGTACTGTTCGTTTTTTTAAGCGCTTTACTCGCCGCCATTAAATTCTGATGTTCCATCCCCAATAGCTGAAATGGACTTGGATTTTGCTGTCGAAAACGAACTAAAGTATCTGCCTCTGACCCCAAAGACTCATTGGTAAAATGGCCCAATCGAAGCATTTCCAGGAAACAGCGGGTTGTAGCTTCAACGTCTGCTGTAGCATTGTGAGCTTCCGCAAATCCTTCCGAAAACAAGTGGTTATATAACTCCGTCAAAGTGGGAAGTTTGAATTTTCCTCCTTTACCACCGGGAATTTGCAACAATCGAGCAGTTTCCTCGGTACAGGTATCCAGTACAGGGAGACTATCCAACGGCGAATCCAATCCCAACCTCACCAATTCGCAACCCATTACATTAAGGTCGAACCTCAGGTTGTGTCCTACTAAGAATTTCGCCTCCTTCAAGTCCTTTAAAAAAACTTGTACTACTTCTTCAAGAGCCACCCCTTCTTTCTCCGCCAAAGCAGTAGAAATACCGTGTATACGCTCCGAATCATAAGGAATCGTAAAACCATTGGGTTGAATCAGCGCATCGTTGCGACGGATTAATTTACCTTCATCGTCGTGCAGTTGCCAAGCTAACTGAACCACTCGAGGCCAGTTATCGGTATCCGTTATGGGTGCCTTAAAATTACGCGGCAAACCTGTGGTTTCCGTATCAAAAATCAAATACATAAATGGTGAAAATTGTGAAACTTAAAGGTAGCGACTTTAAGCGCTCAGAACACCGTTGTTGAAAACTAAAAAGCGCTTATTCTAAATTGACTTCAAGTTCCCAATTGGCCCGGACTTTAGGTACTTTATGGTACCGTCGCACCGGTTCTGCTGATTCCTTTGTTAATGGCCGATAGGCATCCCAAAACCCGTTACCATTTAAATCATCAACTACCACAATGTGATACTCTCCAGGAGGTAAATTACGGTAGGTGTCCTTCTTTAAATCCGATCCTTTCAAATAATAATGGGATTGAATAAGCTTTCCTTCCTTTTCTAAAATAACGCATTGACCGCCTAAACTTGAAGGGAATTTGACCATTAATACTCCTAAATCTTCTTGCCCCGCATAGGAAAAATCCAAGGTTTGTTGAGCATTTTTTTGACCAACGGTGTTCTGAACGGCTCCTTGAGCGAATACTGCTTTTAATTTCCCCCTCGACCACGAATGGCTGTACATTGATAATGTGTTATTTTCAACGACCGCTGAATCTAATGATACGCTGGAAGAGTCCTGACGCATTAAGCGTATCTTCTGCATGTCAATTGTGTTGGAAAGAAACCCGTTCCAAACAACGCGAACCGGGTTCCCCAACGCGAGGGGCAACATTTCTCCCTTCAACGTGGTCTTTAGGTCCTTTTCGTTGTACCATAAATTTAAGGTGTCAAATGGCGTACTCAAGGTTATCGGACCCGCTTCGGTTAACTCTAAGGGTATCATAACAGAATCTCGGTCCAGTCGTATGCATCGCGGTTGAACGCCGTTTAGCCGAAGATCATTTACATCAATTTCCTCCGGAAGATGCCCAAGAAGTAACCCTGGAGGCTTTACTTTAAAGGCATAACTTCGTTGGATATCCCTCGGAACGGAGAGCAAAAAAGCCAAGGAATCCTTGTTGGGAATAGCAGGACGTGAAAGTTGATCTTGGGGTTCAAAGGAATCAATCATTCCATTTTTATTAAGATCTAAAAAGGCTTTCAAATAAAATGAATCCCTCGGTAGAAAATCCAAAGAGGCCCATCCTTCTTTATTGCTTTTGGTAAGATAACGTGCCTTTTGGCTAGTGTCCGAGGCGAAGAGCCCGATTGAAACCCCTTGCATGGATTTTTTTGTGTACGCGTCTCCTACCCGGTAATGTTGGGTTAAAGAATCCAGCGATGCACCTGTTGAGAATGCTATCCGATAGATAGAATCATTTCCCTCGGTCACATCTTTAATTCCTCCGTCAATGCACAAGCTGTAGGTGGTATTCGGCTTCAGAGTACCTTTTAGTGAAATGACCACATCTGTTTTGCGTAACACTACCGATAATTTCGCATCCGAAGGCTCAAGCCTAAACGTTTCTACAGGATTTACCAATTCGATGAATTCATCGAACGACAACACCAACTTTGCAGGGTTTACATTGACGGCTGCATGTGTTGGCGAACTCTTGAGCAACGAGGGCGCTTTTGCATCTTTCCCTCCTCCGGTCAAAACTCCTACTTGAGCACAAGCCGTAAGCAAGGCCAAAAGGATTATGGATACAATTCGCTTAAACATGTACATATTTTTTCCAGATAGTTCTGGTCAATCTCGTCAAAGGTAGCGAATTCATCGCTGTCAATGTCGAGCACCGCCAATACCTTTCCCGAGCGCAATACCGGAACCACAATTTCACTTTTGGAGGATTCACTGCAAGCGATATGGCCCGGAAATTCGTGCACATTTTTGACAACCAGCGTAGAAGAAGTTTCCCAAGCGGCACCGCACACCCCTTTTCCTTTGGGGATTTTCGTACAAGCCAAGGGGCCTTGGAAAGGACCTAGAACCAAGGTTTCACCTTGAACGCGGTAAAATCCCACCCAGAAAAAACCAAAGGTTTCCTTCAACGCGGCCGCCAAATTAGCCATGTTCGCGACCGGGTCCACCTGAGGGTCTAACAATGCAGGAACCTGCTGCAATAAGGCCTGGTATTTTTCGTTTTTGGGCCCGGCATGAACGAATAAGTTTTCAGACATCCCGTAAAATTCCAATTAATTATCGTAATTCGCAATAAAATAAAATCCATGAGCCAAAACCAACTCGAAAACATGCTTTTCTTGGACATTGAAACCGTTCCTCAAACATTTTTCTACGACGAATTGACCCCTGAAACCCGGACGCTTTTCGAAGCGAAAAACCGCATGAAAATCACCGAAGAAAAAACGGGTGCGCAAGTGTATCAAGACTTGGGGGGCATACAATCTGAATTCGGCAAAATTGTTTGCATTTCGGTGGGAATGGTAAAAAACAGCGTTACTGGAAGAACCATTCGCGTTAAATCCTTTGCACACGATGACGAATTCACGTTGTTAAGTCAATTCAAAAGATTATTGGACGATCATTACCGAAACGGCATATTGTGTGGTCACAACGCTAAGGAATTTGACTTTCCTTACCTCTGCCGTCGCATGTTAATCCATGGTATTGCCTTACCTCAAGCCTTGGATATTGCCGGCAAAAAGCCTTGGGAAATAAGGCACCTTGACACCATGGAATTATGGAAATTCGGCGACTATAAAGCCTACACTAGTTTGGCTTTGCTATGCCATGTTTTTGGCGTACCAACGCCCAAAGATGACATTACGGGTGCCGATGTGGCACGTGTTTACTACGAAGACCGCGACCTCCCACGCATTGCCGTTTACTGCGAAAAAGACGTGATAGCTTTAATACAAGTATACCTTAAAATGCATTTAGAACCCTTAGTAGAAGAGGGCAATATTACCCATGTACCCTTGAATTCAAGTAATTCCTAGAGGCGTTAATCATCATTGGATTCTACCTTGATTTTGATGTCGCATTGAATCGTAAGTCGGGTATGGCTCGATAAAATGGAAAGCTCTTGGGTTAATGTTTCGATTTCCTGTTTCAATTCACGAATGCGCTTATCTGAAAATTCATCTGTGACTTGGTGTTTAATCATGGACGAGAGACGCTTCTTCTGATGAAATGAAATTTTACTAGCTACCACATCTCGAATGATTTTCTGGCCTTCCTCCGGGGAAAACGTTCCATTGATCAAGGATACATTAAATTCACTCATGCGTTGAAGTTTTAAGGTGTGCAATGGTTAATAAGGAACATGTAACAGATGCAATGGTAGCCAAGTCGGAAATCCAATCATATGGGTATAAAAAGCCCAGTATAAGGAATATCATTGAGGCCAATGCTCCAAGGATCAACTTCATCCTTGATCCCATTCAACCATTAGGTCAATGTCCAAGGTCTTGATCTCCGCTTCATTCATGCGCTTAATGGAAGTGCGATGCTCATTGAGCGTGCGAATCCGAAGCTCGCGCTGTTTGATGTCCTCTTCATGTTCCGACTGAGAAATTTTTGACTCCAGAAATTCAATTTTGGCAGCGATGAATTTATTCAACAACGCTTTGGCATCTTCCGTAGAAAAAGTACCATCAATTAAGTGTAACTTCATACTGTAGGATGTTTATTGACCTTGACCCAAGGAATAAGCGGGTGTGCCGTCGAATGCATATAAATTCTCTGTTTTAACGACATCAATATGAAGTTCTTCTGCACGCATTAGCAAGGAAACAATGCTAGCTTTGCTGATTTCTTTATTGGTGGAGGTGGATTTAAAACGGCATCTCCAATGATCGGTGCAGAAGGTTTCTTTAAATCCTTCAGGCCAAACCTTGATTCCTCGGTTGGTAATCATGGACAACTCCAATCCATGATGGTTTAATTGCCTCACTTGATCAGCTAATTCGTTCGGATCTTCTCCAGCCCAATGAACAAAAAGATCTACACCTTCCATGGTTTTAGATTTAGCGGGTTTACGCTGGTACTTTGGCAAGTTCATTTGGTAGGAAGCGTCGTATGAAACCGATTTCAAGGTACTCGGCATATGACCCAATCGGGCGACAACCGCTTCGGCGAACTCTTTGGTTCCAACTTGCTCTTTGCTCATGCCTTCTTTGAAAATATCGTAGGTATGAATCCCATCCTCAAGGGTCTTTAGCCACGCGTTTTGAATTTTTTCCGCAACTGCGGTTTGCCCAATATGAATCAACATTAAAATTGCCCCTTGCAACAAGCCCGAAGGATTGGCAAGATTTTGTCCTGCTCTACGTGGAGCTGAACCGTGAATTGCTTCAAACATAGCGCACTCTTCTCCAATATTGGAAGAGCCTGCCAATCCCACCGATCCCGTAATTTGGGCAGCTACATCGCTGAGAACATCCCCATAAAGATTCGGCATAACAATAACATCGAATGCTTCAGGAGTATCGGCCAACTTCGCCGCACCAATATCAATAATCCAATGCTCATTTTCTATTTCCGGATATTGAAGCGCTATTTCGTCAAACACTTTGTGGAATAAACCGTCGCTTTGCTTCATGATGTTATCCTTGGTAAAACACGTTACTTTTTTACGGTTTTGTTGTTTGGCGTATTCGAAAGCGTATCGAATGATTTTTTCACAACCCGGACGGCTAATCAGTTTTAAGCACTGAACTACTTCGTCGGTTTGTTGATGTTCAATTCCGGCGTATAGATCCTCTTCATTTTCACGTACAATGACAACATCCATGATAGGGTGCTTGGTTTGCACAAAGGGATGTAAGCTTTTACATGGACGAACGTTGGCATACAATCCTAGAAATTTCCGAGTAGTAACATTTAAACTTTTATATCCACCTCCTTGGGGGGTAGTTATTGGGGCTTTCAAAAACACCTTGTTGCGCCGGATTACATCCCAACTTTCCTTGGAAATACCGGCAGTATTCCCTGCAAGATATACTTTTTCACCCACCTCAATTTCGTCTATTTGGAGATCAGCACCTGCTGCTTGCAAAATGTGCAATGTGGCATCCATAATTTCGGGACCGATTCCGTCTCCCTTGGCAATGGTAATTCTCATAGTTCTATTTTTTTGACAAATATCGAGGGATATTTTTATATGTTTTTATTTATATATTTGATGCAAAATATAACGATGTGTTATGAACTACACCCTAAGCCAACTCCATGTTTTTTTAAAGGTCGTTGAAAACCAAAGCGTTACTAAAGCTTCGGAGCAACTTCACATGACCCAACCTGCCGTTTCCATTCAATTAAAGAACTTCCAAGACCAGTTCGAAATTCCTTTATTTGAAATTATTTCGAGAAGAATTCATATTACTCCCTTCGGTCATGAAATAGCGACATCCGCCAAAGAAATTTTATTCCAAGCGGAGTTATTGAAGCACAAAGCGCTAAAATACCGTGGTGAATTAACCGGAACTTTACGTCTTTCAATTGTCTCAACCGGTAAATACGTTATACCCTTTTTTCTTCAACCTTTTATTGCGAAACATCCGGGGGTTGATTTGCAAATGGATGTAACCAATAAAGAATTGGTCATTGAGAGTTTAAATCGAAACGAGGTTGATTTTGCTTTGGTTTCCATTTTGCCTGACCGCTTATTGGTTGACTCCATACCGATCCTCGACAACTCCCTTTATCTTTTTAGTTCCCCTAAAGTTGATACTTCGTTGAACATGACCCCAAAGGATTTGGTAAATTATCCTTTAATACTGCGAGAAAAAGGTTCAGGGACGCGCCAGAGCATGGAACGATTTTTAAAGCAACATGGAATAGCAGTACGCAGAAAGCTCGAATTAACCTCCAATGAAGCCGTAAAACAAGCGGTAAAGGCGGGCCTAGGCATGTCCATTATGCCTTTAATCGGATTAAAACACGAACTAGAAGCAGGAGAGTTAACCCTCGTGCATATTGATGGATTGCCGGTTCGGACCCAATGGCAATTGATTTCTTTAAAAGGTAAACGGCATGGCCCTGTTGCGGAAGCCTTCAAAGATTTTGTCTTAGAGAAAAAAGATGAGCTCGCCCAGCAATATTTCAATTGGCTTTATTAACAGGACAGAACTTATTCACTCCCCTAACAGCTCCAACATCATAACGGATTTTAAAGCCGCGGTCTCGGTGCGCAATCTTGCTTCGCCAAGGGTTATCGCCTTGTAACCATTTGACAATGCGGTCGCTATTTCTTCTTCGGTGAAATCACCTTCTGGACCAATTAGGATACGACGTTCAACGGACCTATTGAGTTCTTGCCGTTTCTCTTGATCAATGCAATGAGCCATCCAACCTCCTGGAAATGTCTGCACGAATTCCATAAACGGTATAGGCGAATCCAATTGAGGAAGGTAAGTTCTCTTCGATTGTTTCATCGCTGCAACGGCAATTTTCGTTAACCGTTCCATATTGATGGTGCTTCGTTCGGTGCGTTTGGTTTGTAAAAACGAAATTTGGGTACAACCTAATTCCGTCGCTTTTTCCACCAACCACTCCATGCGGTCCATGTTCTTGGTGGGAGCCACTGCTAAATGGACAGCAACCGTCGGCGGATGAAAAATATAACGGATAACGCGAAGGGAACATTTTTTAGGATTCGCTGCCGTAATTTCCGCTACATAACCCCCACCTTTTCCATCCAACAACTCAATTAAATCTCCAACTTGCTTTCGCAAGACTCGAACGGAATGTTTGGACTCTTCTTCGTTGAGTACGAACTCCCGGGATTCCGAATTTAATTGAGGCGCGTAAAACATCAGAGGATTAATTGCATGACTAATTCCCTCAACAATTCTCCATTCGCTTGGGAAGCATTTCCGACCCCTTTTGCTTTGAGGTCGTAAGCATACAACAACTCAATGTTTTCGGCCACTTTTTTAGGAGGAAATTCTGTGCGAGACTTCAATAATTCACCCGCAACAAAAGGATGAACTTTTAAAGCTGATGCCACGGATTCACGTGATTTATTTTCCAAGAAATGAATACGCATGAGCTGGGAAAAATACTTAAATAGAATGGCTATTAACGGCACCAAGTCCCCTGCCTTAGGGTTGGCCTCAAAGTAGCGAACAATTTTTATCGCTTTCGGTAAATCCTTAACTGAAATGGCATTGGTCAATTCAAATACGTTGTACTCCTTTGATATCCCTATGTGTTTTTCCAATAAAACCTCATCGATTTGTTGACCACTTGGAAGCACAATCGATAACTTATCCGTCTCATTTACAATTCTTTGCAAATCGTTCCCAATCGATTCCGCAAGAATATGGGGTACTTTCGATGTGTGCGTAAAACCTTTCGATTTTAGTAAAGAAGCAATCCAATCAGGGAGTTGATAATCTTTAATTTTCTCCGATTTGAAAACCACGCCATGCTGCTGTATAGCCTTGTAAAATTTGCTTCGGGCATCTACCGTTTTGTATTTATGGGCTAGCACGAAAATGGTTTTTGGTGATGGATTTGACACGTAGGACTCCAATTGTTCAAGTCCTTTAAATTCTTGTGCTTCCTTTAAAATAACCACACGCCAAGGCGCAATCATGGGAAATTGCTTTAGAGAACTTATTAAGGATAAAGGCTCAGTATCCCTTCCGTATAAGACCTCTTGGTCAAAATCCCTTTCGCCCTCCCCAAGTACTTGATCTTCTATTTCCTTAGTAATACGGTCGATGAAATACGGTTCCTCGCCGTGCAAAAGGTACAAAGGAGCATATTCCTTGGCTAATAGCTTTCTATGGAGTTCTTTAAATTCCATTATTGATGGCTTTCCCAGCGTTGAACAAGAGCAATCAAGGTTTTTAATGCCGCCTCCATATCCTGTACCACCACATATTCACGCCGCGAATGAATCGCCATTTCTCCGGTGAAAATATTCGGGCAAGGCAAACCCATAAATGATAGTCTAGAACCATCAGTGCCCCCACGAATGATATGACGCACCGGTTCAATCCCTACGGATTCCATGGCTTCAACGGCATAATCCGTTACAAACGGACAACCTTCGAGAATTTCTTTCATGTTGCGGTATTGTTCCGTTCGTTCATAGGTCATCGTTGCCCCGGGATAATTCTTCAAAGTTTCGTTGGCCAGTGTTACTAATTGATGGGCATAATCGTCCAATTTAGCCGTTTGATGATCTCGGAGTATGAACGAAACACTAGAAGATTCCAATCCTCCTGAAATACTTGTAGGATGCACAAAACCTTGACGATCCTCGGTAGTTTCGGGCGACCAACCTGTAACATTGGTGTTAACCAAGAATTCTCCCGCAACCTTAGCAGCGTGTTGCATGATGCCTTTTGCATAGCCTGGATGGGCGCTCAGGCCTTGAAAATGAAAGGTCATGGCATCTGCAGAAAACGTTTCATCTTCGATATACCCCAACGGACCTCCGTCCAAGGTATACCCATAATCTGCATTCAGTTTATTCATATCCAGGTGCTCTACCCCGCGGCCCACCTCTTCATCCGGGGTAAAGAGGATCCGTATTTTACCGTGAGGAACTTCTGGATGAGCTAATAAATAGGCAGCTAGTTCCATGATGATTGTTACCCCAGCTTTATCGTCAGCGCCGAGCAAGGTCAAACCGGAGGCAGTAATAATATCTTGCCCTACTTTTCCGCGCAAATACGGCTCGTTTTCCAAGGTTAGGGTTTGGCTTGGATCATCGGGTAGAATAAGGTCTTGTCCGTTCCAAGCGCGGTGCAATAGAGGTTTAACCCCGTTTCCGCTGCAATCGGGTGCCGTATCCATGTGGGAACAAAAACACAGGGTAGGAATGCCTTCCTGCTTTGACGTTGCTGGAATGGTCGCAAAAACATACCCCCATTCATCCATTTCCACTTCCGAAGCTCCTAAAGCCAATAATTCTTTTTGCAGGAGCCTTCCTAAATCTTTTTGCTTTTCCGAAGAAGGAAAGGAGGCCGAATTTGGATCGGCTTCGGTATCGATTCGTGCATAACGCATAAAGCGTTCGGCTATGGCTTCATTCATGGCAGTTCGTTTGTGCGAATTTACGGTTTTACCCTTGTGTTGTCCACCAACATTCGATCAAAAACCTGGCTATTTTTCCACAGTCGCCAAGAATTTCAAAAACTGCTCAAATGCTTTAGCCCTATGCGAAACTCTATTTTTTTCGTCTTTGGTCACCTCAGCGAAGGTAAGAGTCCAGCCATCAGGAACAAAAAGGGGGTCATAACCAAAGCCCATCGAACCTCGGGATTCATCGAGAATCGACCCATGTACTTCTCCAGCAAAAAGGTGTGAACCTTGATCATCCACATACGCAATGACCGTTTTAAACTTCGCCTTACGGTTTTCCACCTCCTTTAATTCTGAAAGGAGTTTTTCGCAATTTTTGAAGTCACTCTTTTCCGGTCCCGCATAGCGTGCAGAATGCACGCCAGGTTGTCCGTTCAAAGCCACAACTTCTAGCCCTGAATCGTCAGCGAAACATGGCATTCCGGTGGCTTCGAAAACCGCTTTGGCCTTAATTACAGCATTAGCCTCCAAGGTTTCTCCGGTTTCCTCGATATCGTCATTCCAACCGATGTCGTTTAAACTTTGCAGGATGATTCGATCGGGCAACATGGCTCGAATTTCGGAAACTTTATGTTCGTTTTTGGAAGCGAATACCCATTTCATGGTTTAAATAAGTTTAAGTAAAGAGTGCAATTGGCCGTTACGGAATAGCGCCTACGAACTGTTGCAACAGCTGCTTGTCCGATTGCTCGACTCCGTGAGCTTTCGTGATACATTTGCCGCAAACACGCTAACCATTCTTGTGGAGAATCCGCCAAAAAACCGTTAATTCCGTGTTCGATAATTTCAGGATTCACTCCAACATTAGAGGCGATGGTTGGAATGCCCAATGCCATATATTGCAAGGCTTTGAATCCGCATTTACCCTTGGTCCAATCGTCGTCGGAAAGCGGCATCACTCCGATGGAAAACTTGGCAAGATCTTCGATTTCTGTGGCCTTTTTCCATGGAGTAAATTCTAGATTGGGCACAACAAATGAAGGAGGCTCGTTGGAAATAACCCGAAAAACAAACGGGATTTCTTGGGCCAGTTGTTCTAAAACGGGAACGAGAGGCATGAGGTAATGGACCGTTGTGTGCGTACCAGTCCAACCAATAATCCATGGTCCTTTCGCGGAGTTATCAGCTTCTGCCGAGTGCAACTCAGGATCGATAGTGGTGGGAACTACCACGACATTGGTATTAAATCTGCGAGCGTATTCCGCCAGAAATTGGTTCCCAACAGAAACCTTGTGAGACCAACGAACAATGTATTTAACCTTCCAATAGGCCTTTAAGCGGTGAACATTACGGTGTTGCGGACTAAAATTTGGCAACCAAATGGCATCGTCGAAATCGTATACGATTCGTTTTCGCAAGACCTTAGCAATCAACCATTCAAAAACCGGAGGACCTAATGGGGCTGCCTCGCGGTGGATAAACACAACATCTGCTTTGCGTATTTGAAGTAAATGTCCCGTTCTTTTCAAGCAACCCAAGAAAAGGTGTACTATTTTTTTCAAGGGCTTTCCGTGCGCGTAAAAAATCTCCCAACCCTTCTGGTTTAAAAAAGGATATACCTTGACCTCAATCCCCTGATGTTCTAGGTACGGAAGGTATTGTTCAAAACGAAATCGTTGCGAAGGAGCCTCTCCTAAGGGATAGGGACATAAAATCGCCACTTTAAGCATGGGAAGTGGCGTTGTATACGTTAAAATACTGTTGAACACCCACTTCAAGACCGAAGTTTCGAACCGCATAATCACGAATGGCTGATCGATCGAAGCGGTTATGGTCCCATTGCTGTGCAAGTTCCTCAAGATCATTCCAAGATTTTACCACCACACCTGCTTGTGCTTCCTTCAGAAGAGCGGCCACATCTCCAATACCCTCGTTGGCTATCACCGGAACACCGGTAGCCAAAGCCTCTGCGAATTTAACAGGAGAAGAAGCTCTTTTGGCAAACGAAGGCTCAATGAACTGAACGGAGGCTTCCGCCATGTTGAGGTACTCGGGTACCTCTCGGTAATTGACGCTTTGGACAACAATGTAATCATTGGAAAGGTCCATATTTCTAACAATGGATTTTGCGGTTGCAATGTCTTGAGTTAATATTACAAAGCACCACCTAGAATCGACGGCTTTTAAGGCTTTGAAAAACACCAATTCTTGGTCGAGTCGGTACCAGGTTCCTACCGAACCTACATGGATTAGAATGCGTGCGTCTTCGGAAAATCCGAGGTCTTTTTTAGCAAACGAAGGAACCTTTGCCTTAAACCTTAACGTATCAACGCAACAAGGAATAACCGTAGCTTTTCGTTGATCGAATAACGCATCGTAACGCTCCTGCAATGCTTGAAGTCCCTCGTTCGTCAATGAAATAATCGAGTCTGCGCGTTGTAAAAAATCTTTTTCTTTTCTACGAAAATAGCGGTAAATAAGGCGATAAATCCACGAATTTTGAGGCCACAAACGGCCTTCAACACGCTCATCGGCCCAAAACCCGCGCATGTCGAAAATTAAACGCTGATGTTGCTTCAGTTGGATTCCAACCAACATGGCTAAATAACTTCTGCAATGAATGACTGAGAACTGGTTGAGGTCCAATTGACGCGCTTTACGTTTCATGCGCCAGAGATCAAAAATCGTTGAAATTACGGGTGGTTTCTTCGTGTAATTTAAGGGTATCCAATGAATTTTAGTGTTAGCAATCGATTCTTCCACTTGACCTTTCAACCGTTTGAAAGCTTCGGGCTTTTCGAAGGAAACGACGCAAAATTCCCACCCCAATTTTTCCAAGCCCAAGAGGTAGGGCAAAATTTGCGACTGTCCTAAGGGATCCGTCAATCCGTCGTACGATAGGTAAAGTGCCTTATTGCCGGGCTTCATAGGTCAAAAATAGGCAATATAACCGAAGTGAATTTTACCGGAACGGAAGTCTAAAGGGTTCTTTTGTTCTGTTCCAAGTCCATAAACCAAGGAAAATATTCCGGCTTTCGAGCCGATGTTGGCACCAACCCCAAATCCAAAAGGGCGGTCGTTCTTATAATTCGCTCCACTTGTGTTTTCGAAAACCGATTGATCATAGAAAGCAAAAACCGCGGAATTCCGATCGAGCAAATAACGAATTTCCCATTGATTCGTTGACTTGGTGGTGCTTAAAAAATTCTCCTCGTTAAATCCTCGTTGGGAATTTAGTCCTCCAAAACGATAGCATTCATTGGAATAAATGGTTGGGGCGTAATAGGTATCAAAGGAGAGTTGATAACGAAACACCCACCTGCGATGTAAGGGAATGAAATGTTCCAAAGAAAAAGCAACTTTTGCGGTAGTACTGACCGAATTTGAATCGCTCAGCACTTTGCGTTGACCAACAAAACCCTCCGTATTCAGGACGAATCCCTTTCTTGGATTAGGCATGTAATCGAGTTTCCGGTAATTAATTCCTATACCGTACATGGAATTTCTAAGGGAGGCCACCATTGGAAATTGGGCATTGGATCCCGCGGCATATAAGCGGTTGCTGCTGGAAAAGTTGTACATCGCTTTCACCAACCAATGCGAGGAGAAACTATATTGTATTCCCATCTGTGATTTGAGCTCTAAAAAAGTAGAATCCCTTTTATATAGATGAAATCGCAACTCTGTACCAAGGAGGGTATTGAACAAGTAGGGGTAGGAAAACCGCACATTGAGCCACTGAGTTGCAGGTTTGATGCTTCGCCAATTGAAATCAAGTTGTTCAGCACGTCGAAGGGAATTCATGAGCCTCAACTGCAGTTCACCCGTTAACCCAATGCGTTGGCTAACAGGATCCGGCTGTAAACCCAAGGCACCGTTAAAGCTAGAGCTTTTCGTCGCTTTGAGGTAAACATAAAGAACAACTCCTTTTTTTTCAAAAGAAATTTCTGCCGGTTTAATGACCTCAATAAAGGATTGCTGTTTCAATTTAAGGTCAATTTCTTCGAGTTTTTGCAAGGAAAAAGGCGAATGAAGCGGTACGTCCAACATGCGAAGAACTGTTTTCGCAGACAAGGTGGAATCACCTTTGAGTTGTACCTCATGCCATACCATGAAAGGACCTTTTTCAATGCGAACATCGAGCCGTAAATGACCTTCTTGTAATTGAAAGTTATTGAATCGAACAGCGGCAAAGGGGTAACCGTTGTTATGGAATTCAGCCACCAATCCACGCAACGCCGCTGCATAGGCATTGGGATGTTTATAATTTACTATTCCCTCGGTGTCGGGCTTAACCGAGGGCAATAAAGGCAGCAATGAGGCATCAAAATGAACCGAGATGCCCTCGAATTTCTCCCCGAGAATAACCTCAACAATTATGGCTTCTTTCGAAGACGATTCCTTAAGTTGCACTGTAAAATAGCCCAATTCCATCAGAAGCAACATGGCTTTTTCACGTTCAAAAGCCCAAAGTTCTTTGGCGGGAAGTACGCGATCTTTTTGAAAATACCTAGGAAGTTCTACCGATGTTGGAAGAATAAAATGCACCTTGGTTTTTTGCGCCGAAAAGTGGGCAATAATTGCACAAAAGATAAGTAAAAACCTGTACTTCAAAATCCGTATTTTGCTTTAATTGTTTATTAAATTTTTAACGCTCCGTAAATTTCTTAACAAAATTTGTAACTTTACTTCGTCAATGCCCGTTAGAGGTCACACAACACTAAACAAACAACACTATGAAAACGAAAGTAAATGTTTTAATTTTAATGGCCGTGGTTGCTACCGTGATTTTAAGCTCTTGTGGTGCCTCTAGAAAAGCCGGTTGCGATGCTTACGGGTCTACCAAAACGGAAGTTCGTTCCAACGATTTAGCTGGAAAATAAGATACGGAAGTCTTAACGCTTTAAGCGCTGAAGGTACAAGGCCATCTCGGATTGTATTTTCAGCGCTTCTTTTTTGGCCGCAAGATCAAAATCTTCCCCTGAACTTGCGTAAATAATCGACCTCGAGGCATTAATCAACAAACCGACATCGGGGTTCATTCCGGCTTCCACTACTTGCTCCAATGAACCTCCTTGAGCACCCACTCCTGGAACTAATAAAAAATGCTGGGGTACAAGGCTCCGAATTTCTTTCAATTGTTCCGCTCGGGTCGCTCCCACAACAAACATCAAGTTTTCTGGGGTTCCCCAACTAGCCACTTTTTCAATAACGTGAGCGTAAAGAGGCTGTTGGTTGGCATGTCGAAGCATTTGAAAATCTTGCGCACCTTCGTTGGAGGTCAAACCCAGTACAATCGCCCATTTTCCTTCAAATTGCAGAAAAGGCTGAACGCTGTCTTTACCCATGTAAGGAGCTACGGTTACGGCGTCGCAAGGTAAGGTTTCAAAAAACGTTTTAGCATATGCCGCGGCTGTATTTCCAATATCTCCACGTTTCGCATCGGCAATAACGAAGCAGTTTTTTGGAATGTAGTTAAGTGTTTTTTCCAAGGTAACCCAGCCCTCAACCCCTTGCGCTTCATAAAAAGCCGTGTTGGGTTTAAACGCTACTGCAACGTCGGAGGTAGCATCAATAATCCGCTTATTGAACTCAAAGATGGGATCTTCGAATTCTTGGAGATGCTGAGGTATCTTTTCCAATTCGGGATCTAATCCAACGCAAAGAAAAGACTGTTTACGGTGAATTTCCGAAATTAATTCATCGCGGGTCATGCTTCCTCTCCTTTTAATTTCTCGGCATTTTCCGCCATGCGCAACGCATCGATCATTTCTTGGATGTCTCCGTTCATGAAAACGGACAAATTGTACATGGTCTTGTTGATACGATGGTCGGTAATTCTACCTTGAGGATAGTTATACGTTCGAATTTTCGCCGAGCGGTCACCGGTTGAAACCAAGGTTTTTCGCTGCGCAGCGCGCTCGTTGTGCACCCGATCTAATTCTGCCTGGTATAAACGGGAACGCAACACCGAAATGGCTTGTTCTAAATTTTTATGCTGGGATCGGCCGTCTTGACATTCCACGACGACTCCCGTTGGGATGTGGGTCAATCGAATAGCCGATTCCGTTTTATTGATGTGCTGTCCTCCTGCACCTGATGCACGGAACGTGTCTTTTCGCACATCGTTCATGTCCAATTTAAAGTCCACTTCTTCGGCCTCGGGTAAAACTGCCACCGTGATCGCAGACGTATGCACACGGCCTTGGGATTCCGTTTCAGGAACGCGCTGTACGCGGTGCACTCCAGACTCAAATTTCAAAGCACCGTAGATACCCGCTCCTGTAATTTGCATAGATATTTCCTTGAATCCTTTTACCGTTCCTTCTGAAGAATTAATCACTTCGACTTGCCAGCCCATTTCCTTAAAGTACATGGTGTACATACGGTATACGTCTTCCACGAAAATACAAGCTTCATCTCCGCCTGTACCCGCACGTAATTCAACAATCGCGTTTTTGTCGTCCTCGGGATCTTTTGGAATCAACATGAATTTGATTTCTTCCTCCATGAGCGGTTTTTGCTGCTCGAGGGCATCAATTTCTTCCTTCGCCATGGTACGCATTTCCGGATCGGTTTCCAATTCTAAAAGCTCTTTGCTCGACTGAAGATTGGCCAATAAATTGGAGTATTTCTGAAAGTATTGGTCCAATTCTTCCAATTCGCGGTATTCACGGCTCAATTTCACAAAGCGGTCCATATCCGAAATAATATCAGGATCGGTAATCATTTTACCTACTTCAATGAATCGGTAATGGATGGCTTCAAGTTTGGAACGTAAGTCGCTCATGAAAAAAAATGTAGGCAAAGATAGGGAATTAAACGACGTGATTTCAAGAATAACGAAGCCGAAGGACTACCTTCATGGCTTCTCGTTGCAAGAGAATCCACACCAAGGATTGAAACCCATCCATCGAAGAATACAAGACACTCTCTGGTACATCAATGCGGTACAATAAGCCCGGCAAGGCATGGGAAGGAAGTTCTTCCAAGAAGTGCAAAAGCTGATCAGCTTGGTCGACTAAGGCAATAGTAGGCGGTTTCGACACCGAAAATCCTGCGCTGTTGATATCGCGCTCCACTTGATCCCAAAGCAAGGTCAATAGTTCCTTTTCGGCCAAATTTAAAGGCTCCTTTGCAACAGCAAATAAGGATTCTACGGTGGTTGGCAGCATTGTTAAAAATGTTAAAGTAGGGAATGGACTAAAAAATTTGTGGCTAACTTAAATAGAAAAGCAAAAACAGCGGAACATATGTTAGTAAAATTATACTCCAGCAGTGTCTTTGGGATTACTGCAACAACCATCACCGTAGAAGTCAACATAGACAACGGATTGAATTTTTATTTAGTGGGCTTACCCGATAATGCCGTAAAAGAAAGCCAACAGCGCATACGTGCAAGTTTTAAAAACAACGGATTCCATTTTCCTGGCAAAGAAATTACCGTAAATCTTGCGCCAGCTGATTTACGTAAGGAGGGTTCAGTTTTTGATCTACCCATCGCCCTTGGAATCCTTGCTTCGAGCAAGCAGCTGAACACGGACCGGCTGTCGCAATACCTTGTTGTGGGAGAACTTTCGTTGGACGGATCTCTTCAATCCACAAGGGGTGTTTTGGCCATAGCCTTGCAAGCGCAAGAGGAAGGATTCAAAGGCATTGTAGTACCCGCCCAGAACGCATCAGAAGCGGCCGTTATCGAAGGACTCGAAGTGTTTGGGCTGCAAACCCTGAAGGAGGTCGTGGATTTTTTCAATGGAAAAACGTTCATTCCTGCAACGGCACCTGCCATAGAAGCGCACCAGCATAGCCACTTTGAAATACCTGTCGACTTTCGCGAAGTAAAAGGGCAATACGGCGTGAAACGGGCTTTTGAAATTGCGGCTGCAGGCGGGCATAATATCATTTTGATCGGGCCTCCGGGATCCGGAAAATCGATGCTGGCTAAGCGCTTCCCTACCCTGCTCCCGAGTATGAGCTTAGAGGAGGCCTTGGAAACCACCAAAATTCACAGCGTTGCGGGAAAAATTAAGCATGCGGGAGGGCTCATCCGCCAGCGTCCTTTTCGAAAACCGCACCACACCATCTCGGATATAGGGCTCATCGGTGGGGGTAGTTATCCTCAACCCGGAGAAATATCCTTAGCGCATAACGGGGTTTTATTTTTGGACGAATTGCCTGAATATAAACGTACCGTGTTAGAGGTATTGCGGCAACCTTTGGAGGACCGAACGGTGAATATATCGCGGGCTAAGTTCAGCATTGAATATCCCGCAGGATTTATGCTCATTGCGGCGATGAATCCTTGCCCCTGTGGTTACCTCAACCACCCGGAAAAAGGATGTTCTTGTGGGCCAGGGATGGTAGACCGTTACTTAAATAAAATTTCGGGGCCTTTATTGGACCGAATTGACATGCACATTGAGGTGCAGCCGGTAAAATATGATGAATTAACGGGTAACTTGCCACAGGAAGACAGCCGCAGCATACGGAGAAGGGTTGAAACAGCGAGTAGCATTCAGAAGAAGCGCTATAAAAGCTCGATAGCGCATAACAACGCTCAAATGAGCAGAAGTGAAATTGAAACGCATTGCATATTGGATGAAGGGTCTCGGGCTTTACTAAAGCAAGCCATGGTGCACTTAGGCTTGTCTGCCCGAGCCTATGACCGCATCTTGAAGGTAGCACGAACCATTGCCGATTTGGAGGGGTCATTAGACATTCAAACACCGCATGTGGCGGAAGCTATACAATATAGAAGCTTGGACAAAAACCGTTTGGGCGGGTGAGGATTAGGCCGGTATATAGTCTATTTTTTCGGCAAGAGTACTGTGCATTTTAGGACTTAACTCCTTACATTTTAATAAATCTTGTACACCATTGATAGCTACTATTACTTACTTGAACAATATACAATCCGGGTTTCAACGAAGACGTATTTAGGTTGATTTCTTGTTCGTTCATTGTTTCTGCGAGATGAACTCTTCCATTCATATCCGTCAAATTGACTTGCATACATTCATTGGGCGCTTTTGCAAATTTAATGGTTAAATCAGCGCTGGTCGGATTAGGAAAAATAGTCAAGCCCTCTTTTTGTTCAAGTGATAAAATTTGAGAAAGTGTGGAATCCAAATGAATGGTAGTGGCAGTATTGGTGCGAATTGGGTCGTTGAAGTCAAAGTAAATATCGACGAAATTGTTAATTTCTGAAAGAAAAGGAAATGAGGCAGGATGTTTTAACCTAAATTTCACAAATCCATTCGAACCTACTTGGTTGGTAGTACTATCTGGCAACATGATTTTATTAAAGCGTAAGGTCATTATTTGCCCATTAAAATTCACTTCAAGTCCTTGATGACTCATCGCTAAAAGTTCAAAGGAAGCTAAATCTAAAAACGTTGAAAGGGTATCAATAATAACGACATTGTATGCGGTATCATTTCCAACATTTTGAAAATGTACGGTATATTCTAACCAATCAGCGCTTGAAATATTGTAAAGCGTGTCTTTATCGACCAACTTTATATTCGGATCGTAGGGGCCAACAACCTGAATTTGACTGTTAGAAACATTATCATTCGCTGTTAAATCACCTATCAATGGGGTAATTTGAGCTTGAGATGCGAGAGGATAACCAATAGAAGTTCCAACAGGAATGTTAAATTGAACGAACACATTGCCTTGTTGTCCGGGCTGTAAAACACCAAGTTGCCACTGCAAATTATTTGGAATTTGAAGCGTTGGTGGAGGTGAAGCCGATAGAAAGTTAATACCTACAGGCGGCGTGAACGACACGGTCGAATTTTGTGCCACCGTACCAACATTTTTATAGGACAACATGTAACCGAGCACGTATCCTGCTTTGGGAGCAGTCATTGGAGTAAGCGTCACACGTAAATCAGGCATATTAGGAGTTGGAACAAGTCCAAAATAATTGAGTGTATCGACATTACCTAAACCAACAAATACGGCATTTTGCAAGGGTGGAGTGCTTAGCGTATGATACAAAGGAATATTGGGAATGTTCACATCGTACGTGCCGGCATTTGCATAAACCTCATAATACCCATTGTTGGCAGATAGTGCTTGATATGCACCATTCGTTAGCTGTAATAAGACGTTTGGCAAGCCAACTTCCGTAACATCCATTATGGCATTATTATTTACATCTTGAAATACTTTTCCTGAAATAGCATTCGAATTTCCGGCGATTTTTATCAAGAAAGACGATGGGACAAAAGAAGAAATTCCCGCCATATTCATGTTTCCGTAGGCAGAACCCGAGACATACACATCATTTCCATAAGATGTTACTGAACTTGCAATAACCGATGAAGCAGAGGAAGAACCAGAAATAACGGAAGTAACTTGACCACTTGTGTCAATTTGGGCTAAATAGGACCTCGCATTCCCTCCGCCCGTCAATGGTACCGTGCCGAACGTGATATTTCCAGTGTAAATACCCGTAAGTAATAATTCCGTATTGCTTCTGCATTTCAAATCATAGCCCTGATCGTTTCCGTTTCCTCCAAATGATTTTGCCCATGAATACGTTCCATTGTTATTGATCTTAACCAGCAGCACATTATCATTGGCACCATTTACTAAAGAAATTGGACCAAAGCTCGCTTGAGAGTCGAAATTTCCTGTGAAATAAATACATCCAGTGCTGTCGGCACTTAACCCATATATCTCTCCATTAAACTGGGACAGTGTGTTAAACTGAAACACACCCATTGCATCAAATTTGGCGATAAAGTGATTCTGACCGTTCATGGACTGCACGGATCCATTGAACCCAATATTTGAGGCGGTTGAAAAGCCACCAATATAAATACTCCCGTTCAAATCAACCGTGTGAGTGTATATAGAAACCCCGCCAGTAATTCCAAACGATTGCACCGGATTACCGGCTAAATCTAATTCCAATAAAAATGCGTGACCGTTTCCAACCGAATTAATGTTGGCTCCCGGAAAAACGAAGGCACCGTTGTAGTTTCCTGAGAAAAACAAATTACCATTTGAGCCAAGGCATAAGTCCATAGCGTAATCATTGGTTGTCCCTCCGCCTTTTTTAGCCATTAATATCGCCCCATTACTCGCATCTAATTTCACAATAAATACATCTGATCCACCACTCGAAACAAGGGTAAAAGCGCCAACAGTCATTGTTTGCTGGAAGTGACCCACTACCCAGACCGCATTTACTCCATCGAAAACAATTTTAGATGAATAATCACTCCCTGCACCTCCAAAATGACTCACCCATAACAAGGCACCATTCGAAGCATATTTTTGCACAACAACATCTTGCAAACCGTTGCTATTAATCAGTGACATGCCAATTTGATTATTGGCTCCAACAATTTGACCGCACGTATAACTGTCGTTAAAAGGGTCCACAGCCACGTCTATCCCTAAACCAGGATTGGCAGCGATCCAATCACCAACCTGTGCATTCAAATAACCAATCGAACATATAAGAAAGAGGTTACTTAGAAATTTATTAAACATGTGTCTATTTTTTGATAAAAGTAGACAAAATTGAAGGATTGGTGGGCTGCAAATTGCATGATAGCCGCTTTGGCGGGTGAAGTAAAATAAGTTTTTATACCTTTGATTGATGAAAAAGACCCTACTACTTTTTGTACTGGCGCCATTTTGGGCGTTTAGCCAATTCCAAATCGGACATACCACCGTTACCTTTAACGACCCCACGCGGAACGGGGGATTTGGTTCCGGCGGAGGCCCTGGACGTCAAATTCAAACGGAGGTTTATTACCCTACCTACACGGCTGGGGAAAACACACCTGTGGCTACCTTTCCCGATTTCCCCGTTATCGTTTTTGGCCACGGTTTTGCCATGGGGTGGGACGCCTACCAAAACATTTGGGAACACCTAGTCCCCCAGGGTTATATAATGGCCTTTGTGCGCACCGAAGGCAGCTTAATCCCAGCCCCAAGCCATGGAGATTTTGGGCAAGATTTAGCCTTGGTGTCTACTAAAATGTTAGCCCTAGATGCCGCGGCGGGTTCTTTATTCAACGGAAAAGTAAAGCAAAAATCCGTCATCATGGGCCATTCCATGGGCGGAGGCGCAACGATGTTGGCCGCTGCGAATAACGCCAACATTGCGGGCATTGTAGGGCTTGCTCCCGCTGAAACCAACCCTTCGGCCATCGGAGTCTGTGCAAATATTTCGGTACCTGCCCTTATATTTTCGGGTTCCAGTGATGGTGTAACCCCACCCGCAGAACACCACCTTCCCATTTATCAAGGAATTAGCTCAACTTGTAAATCTTTTGTGAGCATTACCGGCGGAGCCCATTGCTATTTCGCTAACAGCAACTTCAACTGCGATTTCGGCGAAAGCACCTCCTCCCAAGGAATTTCCATTACAAGGGCCGAACAACAGCAAAAAACGTTCGCCATCCTCGATCCATGGTTACAATATGTTCTCGGGGAAGACTGTTTTGCCTTGAATGCCTTTCAATCGAGTTTAAACACGACATCGGGAACCGTCAACCAAACCACTTGCACAGGATCTGGCATGAATGCCACTATTTACTTTGATAATATGTATACCCTTTGGACAACCACCCCTGGGATAGCCTACCAATGGTACGTTAATGGGCAAATTATGCAGGGTGAAACCAACGATACCTTGGTGTTACCCGTGGATTTTGGAGGAAATTTTTCCGTTTCAGTCCTAGCCGCCAACGCGTGTGATACCAGTTCCTTTATCACGATTCAAGGGAGCATTTCCACAACCTCCATGAATTATCAATGGTTCTACGATAAAGATTTGAACGAATTGCAATTAACCTTTAAGAATCCTACCACTGGGACTGTCCGATTGAGCGATTTATTGGGTCGTACGGTAACCTACCACCTCGTCCAAACGAATCAGGTGAAACTGTCTTGTCCAAATACCGCCCAAGGCGTCTACCTGTTGCAGGTAGTAGGAGCAAAAACACAGCGTATTTTCTTGGACTAATATTGTTCCTTCGGGTTCGGAAAATCGCTGGAACGGACGTCGGTAATATATTCTTGGAATGCGTTCAGCATTTCTTCATGCAAGTTCCTGTATTTTCGCACAAAACGAGGGTTGAACTCGTTATTTATGCCCAACATGTCATGCACTACTAGCACTTGGCCGTCCACCCCATTTCCAGCTCCAATTCCAATAATTGGAATGTGTAAGGATGCCGCAACCTGTGCTGCTAGTGTTGAGGGAATTTTTTCCAAAACCAAGGCAAAACAACCGGCTTGTTGCAAGGCCTTCGCATCTTCCATCAGTCGCTTGGCTTCTTCTGCTTCTTTGGCGCGTACCGCGTAGGTGCCAAATTTGTAAATGGATTGAGGGGTAAGGCCTAAATGCCCCATAACCGGAATACCCGCAGAAAGGATGCGTTGAATGGATTCGACCACTTCCCCTCCACCTTCGAGTTTAACGGCATGTGCCCCTGTTTCTTTCATGATGCGTATTGCGCTGTTCAAGGCCTCTTTCGAATTACCTTGATAGCTACCAAAAGGAAGATCTACAACAATTAGCGCACGTTTGACGGCTCGAACCACCGAGGAACCGTGATAAATCATTTGTTCCAAGGTAATAGGCAAGGTCGTTTCATGACCTGCCATTACATTAGAAGCTGAATCGCCCACCAAGATTACATCAATACCTGCCTCATCAATAATACGAGCTATGGAAAAATCGTACCCGGTTAACATGGTAATTTTTCGGCCGGCAAGTTTCATTTCTTGCAAGGTGTGGGTCGTTACTTTTTTAACTTCTTTGTGAACCGACATAGCATCAAATTATGTTCAAAATTAAGGAAAGCACATCAAAGCGCCTAAATTGACCACGAAGCGCTGTGGAAAACACAGAAAAAAGGTCGAGAGTCTCGAGCAAAAACTGTTTATTTTTGTTCTAATTCGTAAAACGAACCATGCAACAACAAAAAACAGCAACGATCATAGGCGCAGGGCTAGTAGGATCCCTTTGGGCCGTCTACTTATCCAAGGCCGGGTACGAGGTAACCCTTTACGAACGACGACCTGATATTCGCAAAGCAGATATCGTAGCGGGAAAGTCCATCAATTTAGCCCTTTCGGTTCGCGGATGGACCGCGTTGGATGAGGTGGGAGTCGGCGATGAAATACGAAAAATTGCCATACCCATGTATGGAAGAATGATGCATGACTTGGAAGGGAATCTAACCTATCAACAATACGGCAAAGAGGATCAAGCAATTTTCTCCGTTTCCCGCGGAAAAATTAATGCGACCATGATGGACATCGCTGAAACGTATGGAAAAGCCAAGATCTTTTACCGCCATGCGTGTGAGGGAGTTAATACAGAAACGGGAGAGGCTTTTCTCCACAACGAATTGACCAACGAGCGTTTTACAGTGAAAGCGGACGTGGTATTTGCTGCCGACGGTGCCTTTTCAAGCGTACGATACAACTCCTTCCAAAAACGGAACCGTTTCACGTACAGCCAAAATTATATCGAGGACGGTTACCGCGAACTATTGCTTCCTGCCAATGCCGACGGCAGTTACAAGATGGACAAAAACGCCCTGCATATTTGGCCGCGAGGACGTTTCATGCTCATCGCCTTAGCAAACGAAGACGGTTCCTTCACGTGTACCCTCTTCATGCCGTACGAAAACGACCGATATTCCTTTGATCAGCTAACATCCAAAGAAAAGGTGGAAGAGTTTTTTAAAGAAGTATTTCCCGATTTTTACACCATGATGCCGCATGTAGCAGAATCCTGGGATGATCATCCACTGTCATCGCTGGCTATTGTACGATGCAAGCCATGGCATGCAGGAAAAGTGGCATTAATGGGCGATGCAGCGCACGCCACTGTGCCCTTTTACGGGCAAGGAATGAACGCGGGATTTGAGGATTGTAGGGTGATGTTTGAGCTTATGGAAAAACATCAAGAAAATTGGCCAGCCGTTTTTGAAGAATATAGCAAGGTGCGCAAGCCTGACGGTGACGCCTTACAGGATTTATCCTTGGATAATTACCTGGTGATGCGGGACTACGTGGCTGATCCTTCCTTCATTTTGCGCAAAAAGATCGAAGCCAAGTTCAGCGAATTGTACCCGGAACGCTGGATGCCGTTGTATTCTCAGGTTACCTTTAGCAATATCCGTTACAGCGATGCCTACCGACAAGGGCAAATACAAAACGGCATCATGGATGAAATCATGGCGGTTGAGAACATCGAGGAACGTTGGGATTCCGACGAGGTAATGGGATTATTGTACGAAAAAAGTGCTCATTTTAACTTTTAATTATGCGACGATTCATCCGTCTTTTTCTCTTTGTTCCATGGTGCATTTTAGGACAAAACTATGGCTTCAATAAAGGATCCAAGGATAACGACTACTTGATGGTACGAAATAAAGGTATTACGTTTTCGGTTGGTCCTACTTGGCAATTTACCCCAAAGACTGAAACCTTTGAAATTACCGACAATTCAGGGAGCCGAGGGGTTACGACGTTAAATCCAGACGGAAGATTGGGTTTCTATGGGGAATTTGGCATGGTCATCTTCCCCAAATGGAAAGCCTTAGTGCCAATCAAAGCGCTCAAAAAATCCCGCTTACTCGATTATATGGATTTTACGCTCGGATATCGTCATTACCGAGGAATAGAAACTGTGACTACCGAATTCACGAATGCTATGGGAGATGTTACCAATCGATTTGAATCAACAGGCACTTATTCCAACGGATTTTTAGTAGGGCGATTTGATGCCCACACCCTATTGTATTTTGGAAAAAAGAAAATTGATAAGGTCCGAAAGCAATTTATCGACCAATCCTTGGGCATCAATGTTGACTACAACTTAGTTCGAGGATCTACCACGTACGAACCTTATACATCATCGTACTCCCCGGTAGTAAAGGAACTCAATTTTTATCATCCTCTAGTGGTTCAGATGCATTATTCGATAGGTGTTGGTATAAGATTTAATAGGGCGTGGATGATGATCCCCGGAGTTAGTATCCCTTTTGTAAGTTTTCACGAGTGGAACGGTTTCAATGCCCGAATGAACTGGTTTCAATCCACCTACTGGCCGATTCAAGCACAACTCAAATTCATCAAACTGTTTGAGAGAACACCGAAATGTGGAGCCTATGGAGATGCTGAAGATATGCAGCGTAACAAAGATTTTAACGACAAAAATTAAATATTCCAGTTTTTCAGGATATACTTGGGAGCCTTCTTTTTTATGCGTTTAATAACATCGTCGCGCTCCCCAATGTTCGAAATCTTAAAAACATCGCTGAATACCGCTGTTTTATTCTGATAAAAAATGAATTCCAAAGTCACTGATGCAATGTCGTCTTTGTACAAGTTATAAATACTTGCTCGCTCTAAGGCTTCATTGAAACCAGGCAATAATTCGCTCTTCTTAAAGCGCTTATCGTATCCCTTCACGTTGATAAGACAATAGGTACTGAACCCTTTATAGCTTAAATCGCTCATGAGGCTATCTGATACAAGGGCTGTAATTCCGGATCCTTGTTTAATATAATTAGACGAAGGAACCGCTTTCACTTTTAGGGCATTGAACAATTCACAAAAGGTAACTTCAATCGCATATCGGTCTTCAGTTTTATCAAATTGACCGATAACAACACACTCTTTCAATTTGAAATTTTGGGCAACAAAAATATTGCTAATCAAAAACACGCATACAAGGGAAAATAGAACTTTCATAGGCTGGTTTAAAAAACTTCAGAAGCAACCGCATGCACGGACGAAGAATTAGACATGGTGTAGTAATGAATGCAGGGTACTCCCGCTGCCTTTAATTCTTTAGACTGCTGTATACACCATTCAATACCCACTTTCTCAACGTCGCTATCGGTTTTGCATTTCACCAATGCACGCGATAACGCTACTGGATAGTCAATGAAAAAATACTTGGGAATAAAGGTGATGTGTTTCAAGGACTTTAAGGGTTTTAATCCGGGAATGATGGGTACAGTAATACCTGCATTTCTGCAGGCCGTTACAAAATCAAAGTACTTTTGATTGTCAAAAAACATTTGTGTGACGATGTAATCTGCGCCCGCCTCCACCTTCTTTTTCAGATGGTAAAGATCGTCTTCCATGTTCATCGCTTCAAAGTGTTTTTCTGGGTATCCTGCTGCTCCGATGCAAAAATCGGTGGGGTCCGTTTTATAATCGTCCATCAAGTAACGGCCTTGGTTCATTTGATGGATTTGAAAAATCAATTCATTGGCGTGCTGATGTCCTCCGGGTTCAGGCACAAAAACCGGTTCAGATTTAATAGAATCACCACGCAAGGCCAATACGTTATCGATGCCTAAAAACTGTAAATCAATGAGGGCGTTTTCGGTTTCTTCTTGGCTAAAGCCTCCACAAATCAAATGAGGAACTGCATCGATGTCATATCGGTTCATGATTGCAGCACATATACCCACGGTTCCTGGACGTTTACGAACGGCAATTTTTTCAAGCAAGCCGTTTTGCCTTTCTTTATAAACAAACTCCTCTCGATGGTACGTAACATTCACAAATTTTGGCTTAAACTCCATCAAAGGGTCAATCCCATCGTACAACGATTTAATACCTTTACCCTTGAGCGGTGGTAAAATTTCAAACGAAAAGAGTGTTCCTTTCGCTTCTTGAAGATGTTGAGTAACTTTCATGATGCGGGTGTAAAGATACTACATCTAAAACGATTCTGTTAAGCCTTTGTTTCT
The DNA here is from genome assembly GCA_046046325.1 of Bacteroidota bacterium. Classification (GTDB taxonomy): domain Bacteria; phylum Bacteroidota; class Bacteroidia; order Flavobacteriales_D; family Crocinitomicaceae; genus UBA952. The sequence goes on along the minus strand of JBJOJZ010000075.1, from coordinate 2,667 downwards.
TCAATCGCTTGATAAATCTCATGAGCATAGCACCTTGCCTCCTCCGGAGTAATGGTTAAAGGTGGGGCAAGTCGAAAACTGTAGGGATGGGAAAGAAACCAAAAGGTCAAAATTCGTTTCTCTAAACACCGCATTACCACGCGTTCCACCCTTTCGGCGGAGGCCATATCAAAAGCAAACATCAGTCCGAGGTTGCGTACCTCAAGGATTTCAGGATGAGTACCAATGATAGAACGAAAAATTGAGGCCGATGCTTCTACTTGATCGAAATTGATTTCCGATTTCAAAACCTGAAGAAAGGCCGCCGCCGCAGAACAAGCTACAGGATGGCCGCCAAAAGTGGTAATGTGGCCCAATTTGGGGTGGTCTTTAAATACGGCCATGAGCTCTTGCGATGTCACCAAGGCGCCAATAGGCATTCCTCCGCCCAAGGCCTTTCCAAGCACCAGAACATCGGGAATTACGCCGAAATGTTCAAAGGCAAAATGACGCCCCGTTCTTCCCAAACCGCACTGAATTTCATCGAATACCAGCAAAGTACCCGTTGCAGTGCAGCGTTCGCGCAAGGCTTGAAGAAACGCTACATCCGGAATTCTAACCCCCGCATCACCTTGAACGGTTTCTAAAAAAACACCCGCTGTTTTTCCCGTGATGTTTGCTAAGTCCTCCCAATCGTTCAACGCTATGAAGGTAACCCCAGGCAAAAGCGGTCGGTAGTTGGTTTTTTTCAATTCATTGTATGAAATGCTCATGGAGCCTTGGGTGCTTCCATGATACGATCCTTTAAAGGCGATTAACTCATGCCGACCCGTTGCTCGTTTGGTTAATTTCATAGCAGCCTCAATGGCCTCGGTACCCGAATTGACCGGGTAAACGGATTGCAAATTCGAAGGAAGTAATGCCAAGAGTTCCTCGGCAAAATTCAATTGAGCATCTTGAATGAATTCTCCGTACACCATGGTATGCAAGTGACGATCCACTTGTGCGTGAATCGCTCTTAAAATCTTGGGATGACCATGACCCAATGAACTCACCGCAATGCCCGAAATCAAATCCGCATAGGCATTCCCTTGTTTATCGTAAATGTAGATCCCCTCGGCCCGTTCAATCTCAATTCCTAATGGATAGGGAGAGGTTTGTCCAAGATGCGTATGGAATTCCATGGTGTAAAGTTACGCAAAATGGGAAAGGAAGGGTGTTAGGACTTTAGGACTTTAGGATTTAAGGACATAAGGATTTTTGTATTCTCTTTCAGTCTTGATGTCTTAACATCTTTATGTCGTATTGGACTTTAGGACTTTAAGACAAAGGGATGTTTGGACTTTAGGACTTGGTATTCTTAACCGCACCCTTCGATACGTCCGTCTGGGCGGACTACTCAGGGTACGAGTACATCCTTTGTGTTTTCTTATTGTCTTGATGTCTTAACGTCTTTGCGTCTAACAAAAATAAAAAAATCCCCCGTTCTTGCGAACGAGGGATTCTCTTTATGCGTTGTCGATTTGATTATCGAATCACTTCTTTCAGCACTTCTGTGGTGCGCTCGCCGTTCACGATTTGCAAGTAGTAAACGCCCGGCGCTAAGTTCAAGTCGCTTACGTTGAACATGTTGATTCCCGGCTTCACCTCGATGCTGCGGTTCAACAATTCTGCTCCTTTCGTATCGCGTACCGTCAACACGCTGCTTCCTATCAACTTCTTATCGTTCAAGATCACTTGGAAAGCACCCGTGCTTGGGTTCGGATAGGCTGAGAAGTATCCTTTCGTACTTCCGCTGCAGCTTACATTGATCGCGTCGTAGGTCTTGCGTGTTCCGTCGATGTCCACTTGCGTCAGTCGGTAGTAGTTGTTCCCTTCCATCGCATGTGCATCCATCGTTTCGTAGTTCAACAACTGCGTGCTGTTCCCTGCCGCCGTTACCGTCGTCAATACCTGCCACTCCATCCCGTCGCGTGACTTCTCTACCTCATAGTACGAACTGTTGTGCTCCGTTGCCGTTTGCCATGTCAACTTCACTTCCTCACTCTCACAGCTTCCGTTAAAGCTCACCAACTCCACCGGCAACGCTTGGTTGTTCGACGTACCGATGTTAAACCAGCTGAAGCCCTGTACTGCCGTGCTCGTGATTGCAAAAGCCTGTGGACTTACCCCGGCATTGATCGCCGTGTGCGTACCACATCCCTGCCAAGCCACGTGGTGCTGTGCTGCATTGTTCGAACCTGCGCTCTTAATGATGCGGCATATCTGCGGCGTCTGCATTCCCGTCAAGTTGTTCGCAAACAAGGTTACCGAATAAGGTGCCGTTGTAATCGGTGACGTATAGTTGTTGCTCGTTGGCACCACGCTCCAATATCCATCCGCCGAGTAGTTCTGTATCAAGGCGCCTGAAGCGATGCACGGTAAGCCGTTGTACAACGGTGAGCCTCCCTGCATTGGCGCTCCTGGAACATACTCCACCGTCAAGAACTGATCTACCCCTGGCGTAGAACCAAAGCTGAAGCTCGCATAGCGGTTGTACGTCGACGTTCCTACTGGGAACAATCCTTCGTTTCCGTTCGTGGCGGCATTCGTAAAGTATCGCTTGAACGGTCCTACGATCGTTCCTGTGTTGTAGCTCAACGTTCCTGGTGCTGCACTGCTCGTTCCGAGCGTAAGCAAGTTGTTGTT
>JBJOJZ010000030.1:0-6782 GCA_046046325.1 Bacteroidota bacterium | reverse complement strand
CTGATTACGGGATAATTGAAGGTGTAAACGGTTTCGTCCTCGGTGAAATATTGCCCTATGTCCTCCGGCAATTGGTCCAATAGGCCCCATTTCTCTTCCACCAAATCAATGGATTGTTCTTGAATATCCCGCAACATGTTTTGCCAGTTGGTTTTGTCGCTGTACATTTCTTTGAGGGCGACTTCAATCACCCCGGCAAGGTAACGGTTTGGCGTTTCCGCTAAGATAATGGCTTCACGAGCGCCTTGATCTATCCATCGGGTAGGCATTTGTGTTACCCTCGTAACGCCCACTTTTACTTGGTCCGTAGCGGCCAAGTACACATAGTGCGGTTGGTTGTGGTTTTTTTCTTCGTAGGCTAAATCACGTCCTTTCCCCAAATGGGCTTCGCACAATTCCGGGTGTAGTATGCACGGACTGGCCTCAGGTGCCGCTAAAAAACAAGGGTAGCAGAAACCTTCGCCATAGGATTTTTTGGTGGATTTGGCACATTTGCGGCAGACAATGTTTCCGTTGAATTGGAGGAGGATCTCCGTTCCCAGTCGTTCATTCAACGAGGTGCCGTCTGCGAAGAAATACTGAACAGTTTCCTCATGACGCGTATGAAGCTTTTCTAGGATCATTCGGCAGGAAGGATGTTCATTTTGTCCGCAAAGTGGTAGCAATAGTCGCGCAAATCTTCACAGATGTTGGTTTCGCCGGTCGCTTTTTCAAAGCTATCGGCCATGGTTAACAAGGTTTGATGAAAGAACTGCTTCATTTCATCTACGGTCATGTCCTGTGTCCATAATTCGATGCGAAGGGTATTGTTTTCGTTCGGATCCCAAAGCGACAGGAAAAATGCTTTTGCAGGAGAGTTGTTGTGTCCGGTATCATCGGCCGACCAGTGAATGGTTTCAGGTACGTTGTTTTCGTTCAATGCAACTGCGAGTTCGATGTTCGATGTTTTCTTCATATTATTGTTTTTCAGGAGCTTCGTAAGCTTGCAGTAAGGTGAGATAGGGGACCTTCAGAAGTTTTTCCAGACTTGGTTTGTGTTGTTCAACGTATTGTTCAACGATTCGATATCCTAGGAATTGCCCTAGGCGATCGGGGCTTTCTTGGGGTAATCCGCGGGTGAAAGGCCCTTCATGCAATAAACTTTGCTTGGTTTCCTCGCTGCGATCGTAGAGCAATTGTTCGTCCACAAGGTATTTCCACACGGCCCATTCACTCGCCAAAGCCCATGAGTAGTCTTTATTGGAGTATCGTAGTATGACCGATGGTGATTGGTCCGGGAGTAATTTTTGGGCAATATAAAGAAGTTTACCCCAACGCATCATTTCTTCGGCATAACTTTCTTTGGTTTCGTCCAAGGCGTGGGTGTTTAACCACCCTAGAACGGCATCGCGCACCAAAAAACGTTCCTCCATACCTTCTTTAATCCATTCATAAAATTGGTTGGAAGGCAGTTTTTGGATGCTTTTGGATCTTGCTCCAAGGTAACGCTCCAAACCTATCACCATGGATTTTTTGGAACAAAATATGGAACTGGTGAAGGCAGAATTGGCCCAAATTATATTTTGGGGTGATTCGATAGCTGGCAACAAGGCCTTCATGCGTTGACAAGACTCGAACAATTTTACGTGGTGTTTTGCCCTGGAAGCGGCAAACTTTTGATTGATTTCTTGCTCCAATGCTTTGACGTAAGGATCGTTGTAAATCAATCCCATGCCCCTCAGGAAAGCGGAATCGGGTTGAACCGGAATGCGATAGCAATATCCAAACAAGTACCCGTAAACGTCGTTGTCCATAGATTTTAAGGCGTTGCGAACTTCGAGGTAGGTTCTTGGATTTTGGGAAGATAAAAGGGAGTCCGCATCGTAAAAACGAAGTTCGATTTTTACGTCATCCAGGTTCACATCGTAAGGATCTCGACAGCAAGAGGTAAAAAGGAAAAGGGTGCAACTAAGGAATAAAAGTACGAGGTGGTTCATCTAAACCGATTATTTTTATTTTTGTAAAAATACTATAATCCCAAAGTTTATGAAAATGCCTATCATTTATTTCGTTGCGTTTGTTTTAACCATGGCAGCAGTTGAAACGCATGCACAGGACAACGCATCGCACCGATTGCAAGCGGGTATGACCGGTAACTTTGCCATAAATATGGTGCAATCGGGCGACACTTATTTTCATCCTACACCTTTCAACCATGATTTAGCGGTTGGAATGATTTTCAATACCCGATTCAAAGGCTCTCCCAACCTCGGGATTTCAACGGGTTTTGAGTTTGAATTTACCAAGTTGAATTATGAAATGAAGGACTCGGTGTTTTACCGCTACGCCGGAGCCAATATCTTGCAAAAAGATGAAACAGGAGGAACCACCTATTTACTCACCGACCGTCAGTACAGTTCTGTTGGAGTTGCGGTCCCTCTTATGATGCTTTTTCGGATGCAGCCTATTGGTGATTGGACCATCTTTGGAAAGTTCGGAATTCGAAACACCTTTATGGTTTCGCAAAAAATCAACGACCGCGGTTTTGATATGGGCATGGACGCTCAAAATAACACCACATGGACTGCAAAGGACAATGCCAATTTAAAGTCATTTGGTGAGAGCTTTTTTTACCGAGGTTCAGTAGGTTTCTCCGCTGGAGCACAATGGAATTTCGCCGGCAGTACTTCGTTGGTTCCAGAGCTTGGTTTTTATTATGGACTGACTCCGTTGCATTTTCGTGCCATTGAGGATAACTATACCCTAAGTACCTCTGCTCCAGCAACGGATGGTTCTTATTTTTACCCAAAGGCACGCCAAAATCAATTGATTCTCAAGCTTTCTTTACTGTTCTAAGTGGAGCAGCTTGCTTCCCATATTGTACAGTGGTTGGCTGCCTACTGCCGTGAAGCCCAGCAAGCGGGTTTTATTGTTGGGATTTCAGGAGGCGTTGATTCGGCCTTAACCTCGACGCTCTGCGCCAAAACCGGCCTTAAGACCTTGTTGTTGAGTATGCCCATCCACCAACAAGCATCTCAACTTCAGCGTGCCAGGAATCACATGGATTGGCTCGAGGCGAATTATTCCAATGTGGAGCGGATGGAGGTGGATTTGACTACGTCATTTGAATGCTTAAGAAATTCCTTTCCAAAGGATGCCGCCGCTTATGAATTGAGTATGGCCAATACCCGTTCTCGTTTGCGTATGACTACCTTGTATGCAATAGGTCAAACGCACCGTTGTTTGGTCGCGGGTACCGGAAATAAAATTGAGGATTTTGGGGTGGGTTTTTATACCAAATACGGTGATGGAGGCGTGGATTTAAGCCCCATTGCTGATCTGACAAAAACCGAGGTTTGGGGTCTATCCAAGTACTTGGGGATTTCTCAAGAAATAACAAACGCCAAGCCTACCGATGGGTTGTGGGGTGAGGATCGAACGGATGAGGACCAATTGGGGGCTACGTATCCAGAGTTGGAATGGGCGATGGAGTTTACGGGAGATGAAAGCAGGTTAACAGCGCGACAGTGCGAGGTTTTGGCCATATATCGACGATTTAACCGGGTTAACCGTCACAAAATGGAACCCATACCCGTTTGTAAGATTCCCAAGGAATTAAGGGCTTAAAGCGATTCCGGGGCTAAGCGAAAGGTAGCACCATCTATGGTTGCGTCCAGCTGTATTTGACAACCTAGTCGGCTGTTGGATTTTACAAAAAACGCTTGATCCAACATATCCAATTCAGCGTCGCTTTGTTCGGGTAAAGAGGTTTCCGACTCTAAATACACTTGACACGTAGCGCACATGGCCATTCCGCCGCATTCACCCAAAACAGGCAATTCATATACTTTGCACAATTCCATGAGGTTCATGTTCATGTCGGTAGGACCTGTTAGCGAATGGATTTGTCCTTCTCGGTCGATGATGTTCAGCGTAATTTCGTTCATGTTAGTTAAAAATTCGAAGGGAGTTAGCTCCATTGTATTGTGTGGCGTATTGCCTTAAACCGAATTCGCTATTGGAAATCGGTGATCCGTCATACAACGAAAAGGTTGCTGCGTTGCAGGAATCCACCAATTCCAAAAAATTATTGGGATTGGGGTACAAGGGCAGGGGACAGGTACCTTCTGCATCTGCGGGGGAATGACGGTCAAATGCTACGAATTCGTCCAAGGATTTCCGGTAAACGATTATACCTTTAGAACCAGCATTTACATAAGCATAACCGCTAACACCTTGAAGGGAATAGTAGCTGGGAAGTCCTAAATCAATGGTGATGTCCACGGGAATGTTGGGAACCGGATTTTGGTTGTTTTTGTGGCACGAGACCAAAAACAACAAGGTAACTAAAAAAATAAGTGTTCGTTGAAGCATTCGTACAAAGGTAAAATAAATGCTCAAATGTTTTAAGGCCTTCTGTTATTCTATGCTCATTGCACTGCTCATATTAGCATCTTGCAAAAGCAGTAGCAATGCCGGCTCGGAGAAACATCGTGCTGCAGAGTTCAGGAAATACGAAAAAGAACAGAAAAAAAAACGAAAAGCTCGAAAGAAGGCCTTTAAAAGGCACCGTAAAAACCAATCCAAACCGATGCGCAAACAAATGAAAAAAGACCTGAAGAAACTGAGAAGGGATAGAAAGAGGAATAGTAGAAAGTATGGTTAATATTCTATTCAGCAAGTTTTTCCCATTCAACCATTAGGCGTTCAAGGTTTGATGATAAATTTTGGTATTCGTTCAAAAGAGAAGGGTAGTTTTCTGCTTCGTAACTCGTTTCCGCTATTTGATTTTCCACGTTTTTAATTTTCGATTCCGTTTCGCTGATTTGCTGCTCGGTTTTTTGGAGTTTTCTTTCGCGCTCACGGTCCACTTTGGGTACGTTCGGAGTTGCCGCCGTTTTTGTCTCAGTAGCAGCTTTTTTAACCGTTTCTTTCACCTCGCCGGGGGTTTTGTATTTCAGGTATTCGTCCAGTTCGAAATGGTGGATTTTTAAACCTTGATTTTCAATGTCCCAAATGCGGTTGGTTAGACCTGACAGAAATTCACGGTCGTGGGATACAATCAAAAAGGTCCCTTCGTAATTCACCAAGGCATTCTTGAGAATTTCCTTGGAAGGGATATCTAAGTGGTTAGTAGGTTCATCCAAGATTAAAAAATTGGAGGGACTTAACAGCATTTGACATAGGGCTAATCGCGTTCGCTCTCCTCCAGACAATACCCCAACTTTTTTGTGAATGTCCTCACCGCTAAAGAGAAAAGTTCCTAGTAAGCTTCTCATTTGCAAACGAATTTCGCCTTTAGCTACATGGTCCACTGTTTCGAAAATAGTTCTCGTTGGGTCGAGTTTTTCGGCTTGGTCTTGTGCAAAATAGCCGATACCCACATTATGACCATATTCCACCGTTCCGTCGTATTCGATTTGGTTCATGATGACTTTGAGCAGGCTGGATTTACCTACACCGTTAGGACCTAATAAGGCGATTTTTTCACCTCGTCCCACGGAAATTGACACGGAATGAAACAAGGGTCGATCATAGGTTTTACCAACACCTTCCATGTTGAGCACCCATTTTCCGGGTTGTACGCTCAAAGGGAAACGCACCCGCATACCTGCATAGCTGTCGTTTTCTATTTCAATGCGCTCGGTTTTGTCTAGTTTTTTAATCAAGGATTGAGCGAAAGCGGCTTTGGATTGCTTGGCCCTGAATTTTTCGATCAGCATTTCGGTTTGCTTAATCTCCTTGTCTTGTTGCTTCTTGGCGCTTTCCAAGCGTTCGCTTTCTTCTGTCCTTCGTTCTTTATATTTTGAATAGCCAAAAGGATAATCAACTATTTTACCGAGGGTAATTTCCAAGGTGCGTTTGGTAACGTTGTCCAAGAATAGACGGTCGTGTGATATGAGGATTACTGCACCTACGAATCGTTGCAAGTAGTTTTCCAACCATGCTATCGAAAGAATATCCAAGTGGTTTGTCGGCTCATCGAGCAGCAGTACATCGGGTTCATTTACGAGAATACGAGCGAGTTCTGCCCTCATTTTCCAACCGCCGGAGAAGGTGCTGAGTGGTCGATGAACGTTTTCTTTCGAAAATCCCAAACCTTCCAGTACGCCCATGATTTTCTCCTCCCAATTGTATCCGTCATGGATTTGAAAGGATTCGTTGCATTCAGCTAATTCGTCCAACAGGTTTAAATAACTTTGCGATTCATAATCCGTTCGTACCGTTAAATCTTCATTGATCTCGTCTAAACGGTTTTTAAGCCGATTGAGCTCAAGGTTAGATTGTTCCAGAAAGGCAAAAACGGACAATTCCGTTTCAATCTTAATATCTTGGGAAAGAAATCCCAAACGGCAATCTTTAGGAAGATGTATTTTTCCCTCTGAAGGGGCAGTTTGTCCTGTTAGAAGGCGTAACAAGGTAGATTTCCCCGCACCATTTTTTCCTACCAAGCCAATTTTGTCGCCACGGTTAATTTGTAGGCTAACATTCGAGAAAAGGAAGCCTTGTGGTAAAAAATATCCGAGTTTTTCAAAGGAAATCATGCGCAAAAATACACGGAAGATTGCAAAAACCTTGATAATTCTTCCTTTCGAAGGAACAAAAAATGCTAAAAAGCGAACTAAAGTCCCAAAAAAATGTTTAATTTGTATTTATTTCAAATTTTACCATGGGTAGACCACCGACACGACCGGCTCGATTGAAAAACGGTTTTTACATAGAATTAAAAGTACCAGGTTCAAGTTCCATTCTGATTAGAAGAGATACACGAGAGCAAATGATGATGGCCGCAGAGGAATACT
>JBJOJZ010000024.1:0-12151 GCA_046046325.1 Bacteroidota bacterium | reverse complement strand
TGGTACGCTCAGCAAAGCGGTTTGCGTGCAGCACCAATTCGAAAGCTAGACGGTGTTGTTCGTTTAAGAAATTGTGGGCGGTCATGTTAAACGTGTCCTTGTAAGGGGAGAGTGGACCGCTGAGGTAATTGCTTAAATTACTCGTGTCGTTGTCTTGTCCGTACCAATTCCCATATAGGTAACGACCTCTTAGGTCAAAACTGATAAGCCTTCCTGTTTTCCAATTGTAGGATTTTCCTAGGGTTAATCCCCAACCGCTATTGGTTTCGTTTTTAACGTCGGTACAGCTCCACGTGGCCCCTGCATTGATACCAAAAAACCATTTCGAGGAATGGTCGTAATCAAGGCGCTGACCCAAGGCGCTCAAGGAAACCAACATGATCAAGAGGGTAGAAAACGTAATTTTTTGCATGATGTAGGTTTTAAAATTTATCGCTTTGCTTCGACAATTGTGCCAAAATTCGTAAAAAATTCGGTAGTTTGCGTAGAATTAATGGCGAGAATCCCTAGGTTATTGGAAGATTTTGCGTAAAAACCTTATTTCTATTATTGTGCAACGGCTTGTTATTCTTTTGTTAATGCTCAACCTTGGTGCTTTCGTGAAGGCACAGGTCCAACTTGCTCCCGCCAGCGACACGCTTTGTCCTGGCGAAAGCCTTACCTTTTCAGCTACCTCCTCCTGCCTAGGAAATGTGATCTATTCTTTTTGGGTAAACGGCGACTCCATTTTGTCCAACGCATCCGGAAATTTTGTGTTTTTGCCAACTCAAAATAGCCATCAAATTCAAGTGGTTTGTGCCTGCGACGTGAATGGAACGGTGACCCTAGATACGGCAAGTACTTCGGTTACATTACTAACGGCCAACCTATCTGCCGGACCGGATCAAACCGTGGATTCCGGCACGGTGGTTACCTTGCAGGCCAGCGGTAATTTTGATTCTTTGGTTTGGAGTCCTTCTTATTTGATCAATTACCCCACCTTACCGAGCGTTCAAACCACTCCTTCTCAAACCACGACCTACATGCTTACAGCTTATTACTTCGGGTGCACGTTTTTCGATTATGTTACGGTTTTCTTGAGCAACGTGTTGAATGTTCCCAACACCTTTTCCCCGAACAACGATGGCAGCAACGACGTTTGGATCATTCCGGGCATTGAGAATTACCCCGACAACCGCATGGTCATCATGAACCGTTTTGGGGACCTCTTGTACGAATCGGCCTCCTATGGAACGGTGAATGCTTGGGCGGGAACGCGCAACGGAAAGGTTTTGCCGGATGGGGTGTATTACTATCTTTTGGAATTGGGCAACGGTGTTGTTAAAAAAGGAACCATAAGCATTGTTCGATGAAGTGGAAATGGTTAGGTTTGTTGTGGTTTTTTGGAGCGACTGTTGATGCTCAGCAAGCGCCCAATCGAATATGGTACGGCATGAATTGGGCAAGTATCAACCCTTCACATCACGGCTTGAACGAATACGTAGAAGCGGCCATGGGGGTAAAGCAGCAATGGGTGGGATTTGAGGGAGCACCCAAAACCATCAACGCAACGCTGTCTTTTCCTTTCAATAACCGCAAGAGCGATGGAGCGATGTTTGGAGCAGGGACCAATCTTTTGGTAGAGCGCAACGGTGCGTTTACCTTTTCATCGGCAACGTTGGAAGGGGCGGTCAACCTTAAAACCAACAAGGAAAATCGGCTGAGTGTTGGAATAGGGGGAGGGTTTATGCAAGTGGGGTATAACCCGGATTACGTTACTACAAATCAACAGGATGTGGTGGTCAGCCGTTTTTCTACGTATAATTATCCTACCTATAAAATGGGCTTGAGCTACCGTACCCGAAATTCACTTTCTGGGATATATGCTAACGATCTCGGTCCTGCGAAGTGGAAAGGAATTGGCACCTTGGCGCAGCTCAGAACCGAATGGGGTGTTTATTACCGTCATTTGGTGGTGTTGAACGAGGATTGGTTTTTGTTGCCTTCGGTAAAAATCACCCCGGTGAGGTTTGCTCCCTTCAATTATGAAATGGCTGTTCGAATCAACTATGCTTATCGATTTCAGGTATGGGGAGGAACGCAAAATTTGAACAATGTTCAAGTGGGATTAGGGTTTAGAATAAAGGACATTGTGACAGTCAATTATCTATTCGATCGAACCAGGTCTAGCGTACAGGGAATTAACCTCCATTCGCACGCAATAGGCTTAAAATGCATCATTGAAAAACACGGTGCCATCAATCGAAAGCAGCAGCTTTTACTCGATTGATTTGGTAAATAAGGAAAAACTCTTTATCTTTGCTGTCCTCGATAAAAGAATTGAGTAAAATTGAAATAAAGCAATGAAAGATACATTGCGGGGTGGAGTCCGCCGCGGCGGAGGAGCTCATAGGGCGAATAACCCGAGAATAAATTGAAATAGAGCAATGAAAGATACATTGCGGGGTGGAGCAGTTGGGAGCTCGTCGGGCTCATAACCCGAAGGTCACAGGTTCGAGTCCTGTCCCCGCTACTAGAGAGAGAAAGTCATCAGAAATGGTGACTTTTTTTGTTTTCCATTTATCCCAAACTACATTTATATTGAAATCAAAGAAGAATTTAAATTGAATTTTCAGGTTCGATAATTTCGTTTTTGGAAACGAAATTTTAACGATAAAACACGTTAAGAATAAGTTGTAACTTTGATTAAAGTTGTCACATTTTGTCCATCAATATCACCTACAAATTCAGCGCTCCCGTTTGGAAACATTCCGCCAATGGTGGATGGTATTTTGTATCCTTACCCATAGAATTTTCTAAGGAAATACGTCAAAATATGAAATGGCAAGAGGAAGGATGGGGAAGAATGAAGACCAAGTCAAAAATTAGAGAAACTTCATGGGATACCGCGATTTGGTATGATACAAAACTTGGGACTTATATCTTACCATTAAAAGTTGATAGTCGTAAAAAGGAAAAGATTGAAATTGGAAATATTCTGGATGTTGAAATAATCCTATAACTTCACATTAACATGGTGGATCCAATTGAAACATACCTCTCCGCAGTCAAATCACTTTGTCCTAAATTTTCCGATGAAGAACTCGAATATTTTCAAAGTGGCTTAAGCATTACTGAACTCCAACCAAAACATTTTTACATCCATGCAAATGCCCTCCAACAAGAAATTGGCTTTGTGTATCAAGGTTTGCTTCGGGCCTTTTACATCGATGATAAGGGCTATGAAATCACAGTCAATTTTGTTCAAGAGAACCGCTATGCCACACATTATACCGCATTTATCTCCCGAACGCCAAGCAAGTATTACTTTCAGTGTATTGAACCAACCATTCTTGTCAATCTTTCTTATGACCATATTCAAGCCGGTTACGACAAATACCCAAACATTGAGCGCTATGGTCGTTTGGTAGCAGAAGCCGTTTTGAAGTTCCAGCAAAAGCGCATTGAGAGTTTTCTTTTTGAAACTGCCGAACAGCGCTACCTTGATTTTATTCAAGAAAATCCGGATCTTTTCAATCGTGTTTCTTTATCGCACCTGGCTTCTTTCTTGGGAATGGAACGCCAAACACTAACGCGCATTCGACAGAAGTTGGCGAAAGGTTGATTTTGACACATTTGTGTCAGGTCTAAAGTAACCATATCACTAAACTTTGTATCAAACAAAAAGATACAAATGAAAGTAATCATCTTCGGTGCTACGGGCTTTTCAGGTCAAGGTATTTTAGCAGAAGCCCTCAAACAAGGACATGAAGTAAGCATTCTGGTGCGTGATGCATCTAAAATTCCTATCAAGCACAAAAATCTAACACTTGTCGAAGGAAGTGTGTTAGATCCAGGAACAGTAGCATCCGTTATACATCATCAAGAAGCGGTCATCCAATGCTTGGGAGTTGGTGGTAAGGGCGACGGTAAACCAACCACCTTTATTTCTGATGCAACGAAAGTCATTGTTGATGAAATGCAAAAGCAGGGCATCATACGCCTAATTGCCATGAGTAATGTGGGAGCCGGAAACAGCATTGCTTTTCAACCGTGGTTTTTTACCAAAATCATTCTTCCTTATTTCATGAAATGGCTGAAAGTGATCATCGAGGATAAGAACCGCATGGAACCCATCATTATGAACAGCAACCTCGATTGGACCATTGTTCGTTGTCCCAATATCGTTGATAAACCGGCGAAAGGAACGTGCAACGCTACACTCGATGGCAAAGGGCTCAAATTGTCTATCTCCCTTCCTGATTTATCCAAATTTATGGTTGACCAATTGAAACAAACGGCGTTTATCAAACAAGCACCATCAGTAAGTAATTGATAAGGAAATCAATAAACGTGTAACAGAACTAAAATGATTCACACAAATCTTGGCAACATTGCCGTCTATACCAAACTGGTTGATTCAAATAAAACGCCAATAATTTTCCTTCACGGCGTGTATTTTGACCACAACCTTTGGGATGATGTGATTAATTCCATTAACGACCGAACCACTTATTCCGTTGACATGCCATTTCACGGTTTGAGTAAGGAAATTACCAAAAACGAATGGTCACTAAATGATTGTGCCGATATGCTTCTTGAAATTCTGAATAGTTTACAGATTGCCAAAGTTATTGCCGTCGGCCACTCGTGGGGCAGCATGACCATTCTTCGAGCAGCAGCCAAGCAACCGGAGCGTTTTGAAAGTGTGTTGCTTTGTAATATGCCCTTTCTTACAGCCACAAAAAAACAAAAGATCACGTTCGGACTTCAGCATTCCATGTTGCTATTCAGGAATTTTTACACGAAACAAGCCGCCAAAGCACTGTTTGGAAAAACATCGTTAAAAGAAAACCCTTCCCTAGTTTATCACCTAAAACGATCTATGAATTTGATGTCAAACGGCCAGATTAAACATACCGACAAAGCGGTAATTGCAGATGCTGAAGATGCGAGCGAATTGATCATAAATTTAAAGGTAAGAGCGCTTGCAATTAAAGGAGAAGAAGACTATGTACCTGCGCCTCCAAGCATTGAAACGATAATTATTGGAGGTGGTCATATTAGTCCGTTGGAAAAACCGGAAGAGGTATTAAATTTGGTAAACAAACTTTTTTAAAGTTAAACAATGACCAACTTCACTGACATCCTTCAAAGCGCCTTACAAGAATCTTTCTTCAATTTAACGTTATATGTTGTTTTCGGAATCGCCGTTTTTTGGTTGGTCTGGAAAGGATTGAAGAACGTTTGGCGCTGGAGAAGAATTCAACCCAAGATTGAGCAACGAAAACATTTTTTTAGTCATGATGTTTTATTTTCTTTCGGTTCTATTCTACTGGCCGGTTTTCTGACAGCATTAATTACGCTGCTCGATCAATTAGGATACATGAAATTGTATTGGGATATCAACAAATACGGAACTATCTGGGGAATTTTACAATTGTTTTTTCTTCTCTTCTTCTACGACGCTTATTTTTATTGGTCACACCGATTCATGCATCATCCAAAGATTTACCGTTGGGTACATAAAACGCATCACAAAAGCACGGATCCTTCGCCCTTGACCATTTTTGCCTTTCATCCGTTGGAGAATCTAATTGAATTCCTACCATTTCTGATTTTGCCTATGATCGTTCCGATATTTTGGCCCATGCTGTTTTTGTGGCAAACATTGGATCTGCTCAATAATTTATTGGCTCATATGGGATACGAAATCTACCCTAAAAACTGGATTCGTTTGCCTTTTTTGAAATACAAAACCGCCTCCACACATCACAATTTGCACCACGAAAAATTCAATGGGAATTACGGCTTATACTTCACGTTTTGGGATAAATGGATGAATACCGAGTTTAAGGAGTACTCTGACCGATTTGATGCGGTATATAAGTCTAAAACATTAGAGTAACATTTATTGTAATATCGATCAACAGTTTAAGTAAAGATATGATTTGAATTTGAAGGAACCGTTTGTTAAAGACCAACCACCCACTGAACAGTAACATTTATGCGTTAAGTTAGGTCCTGAATAACAGATTCTATTTGTTCCAATCCAACATAGATCAGGTTCGATAATTCGATACTCCTCTCTACAAGGAAAACCTGAGTCATTTGGCTCAGGTTTTCCATGTTAAGCCCCCTCTTCAGGTCCATCCTGACCAAACGAAGTGCGAGTCAGGATATTCCTGTAATCATGCTTTCAGAAGCGAATGGAAATGCAAAAAGATAGCGCAAAAAGCGCTTGGCTTTTCCTTGTTAAGCCCCCTCCCGAGGTCCATCCTGACCAAACGAAGTGCGCGTCAGGATATTCCTGTCCCCGCTACAAGGAAAAGCCAGTTCAATTAACTGGCTTTTTGTATTTCCGGGAACTTTTGATCTTTAGTCTTTAATTCAAATTCCGATATTCCAACGGTGTTGTTCCTGTTTTTTGCTTGAACAAACGACTGAAATATTGAGGATATTCAAAACCTAGCTGAAAAGCAATTTCACTAATCGACTGACTTGAGTTCAAAAGAATGTTTTTTGCCTCTTCGATGATGTATTGGTGAATGTGTTCTTGAGCGTTCAAACCTGTTTCTTTTTTAAGCAAATCACCTAAATAACCAGGTGACAAATTAACTGCATCTGCCAAGTATTTGACTGTTGGCAAACCAATGGATTCTGTTTTCTTTGAAAAATAGTGTTTTAATAAGGTTTCTACTTTCTCCAGAATATCTCTGTTTGTTGCTTTGCGTGTAATGAATTGCCTTCCGTAGAATCGACTGCAATAATTCAGTAAAAGTTCTATCGTTGAAACAATAATCGTTTGACTATAATCGTCGATGTTTTCCTTCAATTCCGATTGTATTTTCACAATGCACTCATATAGTAATTGTTTTTCTTTTTCAGATAAATGAAGCGCTTCGGCCATTTCATAAGAAAAGAACGAATAATCTTTCATTTTAGCATTGAGTGAGGTATTTCGTATCAAATCAGGATGAAAAAATAAGCCCCAACCCATCGGATTCTCTCGGGGCTCAATTTCAGTTTCTATCGTTATTACCTGATTAGGTGCCATACAAATCAAACTTCCTTCATTAAAATCAATGGCTTTTCGACCATAAGTAACAAAACTTTTACAGTAATTCTTAAACATCACTGAGTAAAAATCAGTCGTAATTCTTGATTCCTCTTCAATATGGTCGGTCTTTTGACTAAAATCGACCACGGCAACCAGTGGATGAAAGTCGTTTTCATTGAGGAAACGGGACAAGTCAGCTATTGATTTTAAATGGATAAGTTGACTCATCTGCTATAATTTGAAAAACTTTTTATTCATGTATACGATAAAATTATATCCAAAAACCTTATGCATAAAATTATACATCTTAGCGTCTTTACCTGCCATATACCTCAATTTACTTTTACCATCCGTAGCAGCTTCATAAATCACTTTCGAAACAATATTTACGGGTGACGCGCTTTTAATCATGGTTGGAAATACCGTCATGATTTTATTTACAACGTTCTGATATTCTTTCAAATTTTCATCGTGGTTAAAATCAAAGGAGCGACCAGCAAAGTCAGTAGCAATCGCTCCTGGTTCAACGATTTTAACTTTACAACCAATTTGTTCCATTTCGTAACGAAACGATTCCGAAATTCCCTCCACTGCGAATTTCGTTCCGTGATAGAGCGAACCTAATGGGAAAGTCATTTTACCTCCCATGGATGAAATATTAATCACGATACCATTTTTATTTTGTCGAAAATGAGGGAGTATCGCTCGGGTAACATCCATCAAACCAATTACATTCGTATTGAATTGTCGCAGAATTTTCTCCCTTGGAAAAGATTCGAGAGGCCCATAAGCCCCATAACCGGCATTGTTAACCAACACATCTATTTTCCCGAAGCGTTGAATTCCTTTTTCAATTGCACTTTCGATTGAATTAAGGTCCAATACATCCAATTTTACAACCTGTACATTTTCCAAAGAAGATAGCTCTTTCTCATTTTCTGGATTCCTCATTGTCGCAATAACATTCCATCCTTTTGATTGAAAATACGTTGCTGTGTCATTTCCTATTCCACTACTTGCTCCTGTGATTAAAATTGTCTTTCTCATTTAGTTTATTTTAGACAAAAGTATCCTAAGGCAAGGCGTTAATACGAACACAAATTAAGGTTTGATGTATACAGAATGAGGATGATTTTCAAAACCACTCAATCAGAAACTCCTTTACAAATCAGATGTTGTTGAAATATCAGAGATATCATCAAGGTTCGATAATTCGATACTCCTTTCTACAAGGCTTACCTGAGTCTCCGCCGCGGCGGATGGCTCAGGTTTTTTTATGCCATAAACTTGAGATACGTATTTTGATAATTCAAACGGCAGATAATTCCTAAAAGAGGTTCTTTTTAATAAGTTTTAGGAATTTCGTTAACTTTGTGTTATGGAAACAATTACTCGGAAGCGTTACTTAGATAAACTATCTGTTCTCAAGGATAAGAATTTCATCAAGGTAGCAACGGGTGTTAGAAGATGTGGAAAATCAACGTTGATGATCCAATTTCAAGATTTGTTGCGCAATGAGAATGCCGATGTTTCCATTTTGGCAATTAACATGGATATGCCCGATTTTCGTTTTTTAGCTGAGAAAAACTGGAAAGAAATTTATGATTATATTCTTGACAATCTCAATCCTACAGCAACAAATTACGTATTCATTGATGAAGTTCAGAACGTTCCGGAATTTGAAAAACTATTGGAAGGCTTGTATGTTCATCCTTATATAGATTTGTATGTTACGGGGTCCAATGCTTTTTTACTTTCCAGTGAATTAGCAACATTATTAACAGGAAGGGCATTTGAAATTAATGTACTCCCTTTTTCTTTTTCCGAATACCTAGAATTTACAGAAAAACATACGAATCCAGACCGTGCTTTTGCAGAATACATTCAAACGGGTGGTTTCCCTGAAGCGGTAAGATTAGCCGCAGAAGGAAATTTTTTTGCAACGGAATATTTGCAAACTGTTTTTAGAAATATCTACGAGAATGACATATCTATAAGACATACCATTTATGGAGAAGAGTCGTATATGGAAGTTGTGAACTTTCTAATGGATTCTGTTGGATCTACTGTATCAGCGGGTAACATCGCCAAGGTGTTAACGGCAAATAAGAAGAAAATTGATAACAAAACTGTTTCCAAATACATCGATACAATGGTTGAGTCGTACCTTTTCTACAAAGTTAATCGCTTTGATGTCAAAGGAAAACAACATTTAGCAACACAAGAAAAATACTATTTGGTTGATTTAGGTTTTCGAAATGCCATGCTTGGTAAAGAACTAGCCAGTGATGCAGGTCATCTTTTAGAAAACATTATTTATTTGGAACTCATCCGGCGAAATTACCAAGTTTGGATTGGAAAAGTCAACAATTTAGAAGTTGATTTTATTGTTCGAAACAATGATGGATTTACGCAATACATTCAAGTATCACAAACAGTTCAAGACAAAGGAACCTTGGAAAGAGAATTGACCCCACTAAATACCATTTCAGATCATTTTGAAAAATTATTGATCACAATGGACTATGATACAGGAACATATAATGGAATTAAAAAAATAAATGCCATAGACTGGCTCCTCAATAAATGAAAGTAATCCACTACTTTGAATCGTCCATTTAAAGAGCCAAATCAAAGAACTTCAATTTGTCCCAACCCCTCCCAAATCATGCTTTCAAAAGCGAATGGAAATGCAAAAAGATAGCGCTAAAAGCGCTTGGTTTTTCCTTATTAACCCCCCTTCCCGATCCGCCGCGGCGGACCATCCCGACCAAACGAAGTACATGTCAGGATATTCCTGTCCCCGCTACAAGGAATAACTTATCATCCAAATTAATTGGTGAGTCTCATGGTGAAATAGTAACTTAGATTCATTAGTTTTGAAAATATTCTTATGCAAAAAGTAATTTTCTTACATCTATGTTTAATCCTTGGTTTTTCATCCTGTAAAAAACTGGGGTGTACTGATCCTAATGCGAATAATTATAATTCTTCTGCCAATCAAGATAATGGAAACTGTACCTACACACTGATGGATATCGAGGGTAATTCTTACGGGGCTAAATCCATTGGTCATCAAATTTGGATGACTGAAAATTTAAAGGTTAAAAAGTATAGGAATGGTGATACAATCCCTCAAGTCCAAGACTCATCACAATGGAATCATTTAACGACGGGTGCCTGGTGTTATTATCAGAATGACTCATCTAAAGGAATATGGTATAATTGGTTTGCTGTTAACGACCCAAGAGGTTTGGCACCAAGCGGTTACCATGTACCAACAAATGCGGAATGGACGGTGTTAACCAATTTTTTGGGAGGGGAAAGTGTTGCCGGCGAAAAAATGAGAAGTACGAGTGGTTGGATTTACGGAAATGGCACCAACACCAGTGGTTTCTCAGGCCTTCCAGGTGGTGTCCGCTTGAACTATGGATTTTTCCTTAATGGTACTGAAGCTTACTGGTGGAGTTCCTCGGTGTTCAATCTTACCGATGCCTTCGCCCGTTCTTTGGAATGCTGCAGTAATGATGTTTACGAATATGCCTTTGATAAGGCTTCTGGGTTATCTGTTCGTTGCCTGAGGAATTAGAATTCTTGCGAAAGGTGATCACAGAACTAAACTTGTTTTAGGGCCGCCGAAGGCAGCAAAAATCAAAAATAATTTATCTGATTCCTTTGTCCATTTTTACACCG
Source organism: Bacteroidota bacterium (assembly GCA_046046325.1). GTDB lineage: Bacteria > Bacteroidota > Bacteroidia > Flavobacteriales_D > Crocinitomicaceae > UBA952. Next base: position 1,419 of record JBJOJZ010000024.1, on the reverse strand, counting down.
AGAGTAGTAATCCCACGAAAAAAGCTTGTTATTTGTGCAAATTTGGAATTAATTAGCGCAGCATTGAAGTTAACTGGTATTAAGAAATACTTAATTCAAGGAAAAAACCGTCACCAAATGCACCACAGCAATCAAAATATTGCTGATCACAAACGGGTGTTTCAGGGTTTTTACCGTAAATGGCGTAATGAGTTTATACACGATTTGCATTAGTAAAAGTGCAATCGAAAATTTGGTGTCGGGAAAAATCAATAGGCCAATAGATGCTATAAGTATCGTCATGTAAATCGCTAACAGAATACCTCTTGCAGGGTTGAATTCACCCAATGTTTCGACCATTCTATCATTATTGGTAAGCATCAGGTAGCAGATGGGGACAAGGACGAGGATGTTAAGGATTAACGAAAGGTAAAGCATAAGTGTAAATAAGAATATTTAATATATGAAGGGTGCTTAGTTTAATTGTACATTTATTCAATCCCCCGATATCGGTGAATCAAAAACTCCCACCGCTAATTCTGCCCAAAGGAGCATAAACAGAAAGGTCACTACTAAAATAATCAAGAATTTACCTTTTTTAGACGTAGTTTTTCGTACAAGATATTCTAACCCAAAACCAAAAGTTGAAACGAGTACAAACGCGGCGAAATAGTCAAAGACAGTCCAATGAAATACCGCTTTGCCGTCGAGCTGTTCCAGCCACGGGATGCACAACAGGAGGAGAATGACGGAAAAAATCACCTTTTGAGCGAGGTTCCAACGCAACCATTGATTCATAAACAAAGCTAAAAATACGTATGAAGTGTACATATAAACTTGATTGAAATAATTTCTTTACCTTTAATTTCCTAATGAGTGCCCGTATTTTTTTGACGGTTTTTTGGATCTTCTTCCAAGCATCGGTATGCTCGAGTCAGGTGGTTAAAACTTGGACCGTCGATTCATTTCAGGTAAACTTGGTTCGTTATGAGCAAGCGCAAGAAACACCCCGGATATTCCCAATAGACAGGACTTCCGCTAGAGCATTTAGTTCTTTAATTGAAATTAAGAAGCAAGGAAAGCTCGTTACCCTTGGCGGCAATTATTCGCTGAGCACGGATTCCTGTTTCCTTTCATTTTTGGAATTGCCTTCGCCGCGGATTAAAAATGGAACTGTGGGTACCTTCTACACACTGGGCTTATGCAATCAAAAGGTTACTGCTAAAACCGTTACTAAACCGGGTTGGATTCTTAGCGAAATCAGCAATGCAACGATTCGTCCCTTGGATTCTCTCTATTATAATCCCTACAACCAGAATGTACCGTTCTTTGTTCCTAATTATAATGCCGGTAAAAAAACAGCGTTACACCCCAAAATGATCGAAGGATTGCTCGTGTTTTTTAATGCTACGTACCTTGTTGGCCCTTACCGTTCCAGTG
>JBJOJZ010000008.1:0-18119 GCA_046046325.1 Bacteroidota bacterium | reverse complement strand
GCATCAAATGGCCAGTCTTCATGGTTTTCAATCAATAATACAATACCACAAAATAGCCAACAAGGTGTTTTGGCAGTGGGGGGGGCTGCCGGCCCAAATGGCGGTAATGGAGGTGGACAAGGTGGATCAATCTTCAATTCTATAGGACAAATCAAGTATAATGGGGGCAATGGTTACACGGGAGATTGGAATGGTGGCGGTGGCGGTGGATCATCAGCTGGAACAAATTCTGCCGGGGTTAATGCTACGTCGTTTTTAGGCGCAACAGCTCCAATAAATGGCGGGTATGGAGGAAGTGGGTCAATGAATGTATCGCAAGGTCAAAATGGTGGATTTCCCGGGGGAGGTGGAGGGGGTTCTGATGATTGGCAAGGATCTGCAGGTGGTTGGGGTATTGGCGGAAAAATTAGCTTAACATATATCAACAATTGTAATGGAGTGCCACCTTCACCGATAATTAACAGTAATTCTAATCAGGGATGTGGTGCCATTTCACTATTTCTATCCAATTATAGTTTTAGCCCTGGATTAACTTTACAATGGCAATCAAGCAGCAGTGCCAACGGTCCATGGTCGAATATTCCCAACGCAAACGACACCACACTTGCCTACAATTGTTTTTCCGACACCTACTTCCGGTTAACCGTGACGTGTCTATACTCCAATGCATCGGTTACCTCCAACGTGATTTTTTATGATTTTCAGTCGAATCCTGCGTTGGTAGCACCAAGCGCTCAAAACCTCAATGTTACCTGTGGACAAAACACGACGATAACTTCCGTAGGTGGTAGCGGAAACGGGTACTTGTGGTCTCCACAAATTCAAGACACTAGCTACCAAGGCACGAATCAGTGGGTTTTGAATTCTGTAAATAATGATACTACGGTTTATGTGCAAACCTACATCAATCCACCTACCTTAAATTCAACTGTTAACATAACGAATAATAATCAACTCATTGGATTCAACGTGAATAATTGCGGAGCAGGGAATTATCAAGGAAGTGGTTCGGTTGGGTTAACTTGGAACAACAATTTACCCCAAGGATCGGTAATTACCTCATGTCAGTTAGTTTTAAACGTTGGGATTGAATGCAATGCTGGGGTTAAAAATACCACGATCAACGGTCAGGCTGGCCCCTCTTTTTCAACAACTGCCAATTGTGTTTGCGTTGGTTTCGCCCCCTACACGTTAACGATAAACCCAGCATTATTAAATGCAAACGGCAGCAACACCTTTTTAATTACCAATGCTAATAACCTTGGCTTAACCAATTCTATGAACGGAACCAACGGTAATTATGCTCAAGTTCTCATTTCGTATAACATTGGGCAGCCCTGTGTTTCTCAGAGTGCTCCAATTACCCTAACCGTTCAACAACCCGTATCGGCAGGGACCATTAGTTCATCTCAAACTATTTGTGCGGGAAATGCGCCACAAAACCTTACGTTTAATGGCCTAAACGGAAACATCCAATGGCAATACGCTTCGACTCTTGCAGGACCTTGGACCTCCATACCTGGTGCAACTACCGCGACATTAACAGGGGCACAAATGGTTCAGACCTATATTTTCACGAATGCAGGAGCATCGGGCGCAATTGGCCCAACCCAAGCGCAGCTAAATAGTGCTTACACTGGTACAAACCTTGCGGGGTCAGTTACTTCATCAAACGGAATTCAATTGTGGACAGTTCCAACAACCGGAGTTTACACCATCGATGCTCGAGGAGCATGTGGAGGAACTTATCCAGGACGTACTGCAGGAGGGAATGGCGCTCGCATGGTGGGAACTTTTAATTTAACGGCAGGTCAACAAATTAAAATTCTAGTAGGTCAAGAAGGGTACTACGGAGGAGGAGGCGGTGGTAGCTTTGTAGCGACCAGTGCAAACGTACCATTAATTGTTGCTGGTGGTGGTGGTGGTGGTGGAAGTGCATGTGGAGGTAACCCACCGCATGCAGGAACCGCTTTAAATGGAAGTAATAATTATAATGCCTGTGGTCATGTATCTTATAACGGAGGCACCAATGGTTCTGGAGGAAATGGTCCAGGCCTAAATGGAGGACCTGGAGGTGGATTCAATACCAATGGAACTCCAGGTGATGGAAATGCTGGAATTGCTTTTATAAATGGTGGTAACGGAGGCGCAAACGGAAATTTCTTCGGAGGTTTTGGCGCTGGAGGGGGATCAACTGACGACCAAGGTGCTGGTGGCGGTGGATACTCCGGGGGTGCTGGTGATTTTGAAGATGGAAACGGTGGTGGTGGTGGTTCTTACAACACAGGAACAAACCAAATTAATACAGCAGGATTCCAGGCTGGAATGGGCCAAGTAGTTATTTCCAGAATATTAAATTCTACACAATACTTTTCAGTTCAAGTTAGTAATATTGGTTGTAATCCCTCTACATCGAATGTTATAACCCTAACCGTCAATCCGCTTCCAATAGTCAATGCAGGTGTAGATCAAACAATTTGTATTGGTTCCCAAACTACCGTGAGTGCCACCGGCGCCAATTCGTATGTGTGGTCAAACGGAATTACAAATAACGTCCCGTTCGTAGTAACGGCAGCCCAAACATTAACAGTTACAGGTACCGATATTAACGGATGTACGAATACGGATCAACTCTCAATTTCTACATTAGTAAGCGCCACAGGTGGCACAAGTAGCAGCACCATTACGTCATATTGTGTCGGATCCAACGCTCAGGCCAATGTGACGTTAGCCGGTCATTATGGCCAAATCCAATGGCAATATGCTACAAACATCAACGGTCCATGGTCCAATTTTCCGGGAGCAACTACCACTACTCTTAATACTACCACGATTACGAATACGATAGGAGCTCTCAATACAACCACCTATATCCGAGCTCAATTGTCTTGGGGAAATTGTCCCAATGCATATTCAACGGTTACGACCCTTACGGTGTATAATTTTTCTATTGCAGGTTCCATTGCCACAAATCAAACCATTTGCTCAGGAACGTTGCCTGATACTTTAATGTTGAATGGTTATGTAGGCAATAATTTTACTTGGCAAGTATCTACGAATGGAAGCACTTGGACAACCATTTCCAATTCAAACAACCCCTTCCTATTGCCTTCCCAAATGGGTTCACTTACAAGTAATAGGTATTACCGGGTATTGGTTACCAATGGGCCCTGCAGTCAACAAGTTACAGCGAGTATATTAATAACGGTAAGTGCAAATCCCACCGTAGGGACAGCAAGTTCGTCTCAAACCATTTGCATCGGGAGCACCCAATCCAACCTATCCCTTAATTCTTGGACGGGTAACCTACAATGGCAATCCTCCACAAACCTCGTAAATTGGAGCAATATCGCTGGAGCTACTTCGTCAAGCTTAACCGTAGCGCAAATGGGAGGAAATTTATCCACAACGACGTACTATCGGGTGGTTGTTTCCAACGGAGCCGTTTGTAATCCTGTAAACTCAAATACCGTAACAATAACAGTAGTTCCCCAAGCTAATGCTGGAAATATTAGTCCAAATGACACCGTTTGCTATAATACCCAACCCAACAACATTGCATTAACCAACTATACGAGTACCAGTATCAGTTGGCAAATATCCACCAATGGAAGCACTTGGAATGGAATTGGCACCAACTCTAACATCCTATTAGGTTCGCAAATTGGTGCGATTACAAGCACAAGATACATTAGAGCATACGTCCAAAATTCTCCGTGTTCGGGTGTTTACTCCTTGATATGCACGCTTTATGTCGCTCCATTACCGGTCGGAGGAACCATTAGCAGCAATCAAACCATATGTCAGAATTCTACTCCTTCGGCTTTAGTTCTCAGCGGCAATTATGTGGGCAATTTACAATGGCAGTTTAGCTCAAATAATATTAATTGGACAAATATTCCAAACCAAACAAGTTCAACCCTTTCTTCAGGAGCCATCGGTAGTTTGACCAACTCAACTTACTACAGAGTAATGGTCATGAGCGAACCGTGTACACCCGTATATTCGAACGTAATTTTAATAACAGTTACCCCTTCATCCAACCCCGGTACAATTACAAGTAATCAAACCATATGTACTGGTAGTGCTCCTGCGAATTTAATTTCAAATAATACGAACGGAGTTTTACAATGGCAGTATGCTTCAAACATAGCAGGACCATGGATCAATATTGCCGGAGCCAATTCCAGTATTCTTACTTCAGGACAAATGGGTGCTTTAACAACTACACGATACTTTCGTTTAGTTTCAACCAATGGTTCTTGTCCAAGTGCAGCATCCAACATTGTTACTATAACCGTATCACCCCAGAGCAATGCAGGAAGCATTTCTGGTCCAAGTTATGTCTGTCCAGGATCTTCCGTAAACGCCTTACAACTTATGGGAAATGTCGGTAGTATCCAATGGCTTGTTTCCACGAATATCAATGGTCCCTATACTGTCATTCCAAATGAAACCAGCAACTCTTTGGTATACGGACCTATAAACCAATCAACCTACTTCAAAGCATCGTCAACCTCCTTAGGATGCGCAACGGTTACCTCGTCAACCTTTGCTGTAAATCTGTATAATCTTCCGATCATCAATTCTGGTCAAAATCAAACGATATGTAATGGTCAAACGGCTACGCTTACAGCATCTGGGGCTACAACCTATATATGGTCTAATCAATTAATTGGGTCTATAATCGGTAATACCTCATCAGTTCAAGTATCACCACAGCAGAATACGACCTATAACGTGGTAGGTACGGATAACAACGGCTGTTCTAATTCTAGCAGTGTTACCGTTTCAGTAAACCCTTTACCAACGGCTACTTTATCCAATACAGGACCTAATAATGTATGCGAAGAACAAGGTGTTTTACTTGTTGTTAATGGGTTAAATTTAACGTACCAATGGAATAGCAACAATAATCCAATTCAAGGTGCAACATTCAGTTCTTTTTTAGCCCAAAGCAGTGGCAATTACTCGGTAACGATAACCGACCAAACTACGGGATGTTCTAATCAAACCAATGGTTATAGTGTATCTATTTTACCAGCGCCTACTCTTTCAATTGTTGGAGACAGTTCCATTTGCCAGGGAGATAATGCTACATTTAACCTTGGTAGTAATGGGCAAACCTATTGGGAGGGGACACAATTAAGCAATGCTACGGTTACTCCAACAACAACTACAACCTATCAAGTTAGTGCCATTTCAAACCAAGGATGTCAAGCCTATGCTACGGTAACCGTTGTGGTTCATCCGAACAACGATACCACCTTATGGGTGACCAGTTACGGTCCTTATTCCCTTAATGGAATTCTCTATGATGCTACAGGAGTATACGAACAAAACGTATTAACAGTTCATGGATGCGACTCAACGATAACTATCAACCTGAACTTTTTGGAGAATTCAATTGCGGAACTCAACATGGAGTATTTTATTTATCCTAATCCCGTTTTATCAGGAGGTCATTTAAGTTTCAGTCCAAACATACCGACGGATGTTCCAGTTTATATATTATCATTAGATGGAAAAATTATACCAACTGAACGAATAGAGAATATAATTATAGCCCCTCTTAGTTCTGGAGTATATTTCTTGGTCATTGATTTAATTAGAACCAAGTTCATAGTTTCCGACTAGTTAAGACAAATTAATAATTCCTGGAAACAAATTTCATTTATCATTTGATGAATACGTAATGAATAGAAAAATTGGATATTATATTATTTAAATGATTCGAACGAAAAATAGTGTAATGCTCCCCCATATTAGGGCAGGATTTTGACTAAATTTTGGGTTTATTTTAATGCAACATTCTGTTGGATCATCAACTTCTCCTGGATTACATCTATCGCAACCTTTGCCTTGAACTTCGCTGTAAACTTCCTTCTGGTGTTTTTCATGACAGGTAATTTAAACATTATTTATACTTAAATTTCTGTCCTAAAGTTTGGGAGCATTACACTTTATTTCTTGTATTGTTTTATATTCAATCAACTCATCACATGAATAATTTGTATTATTGAAGATGTAAATATCCATTTATAAAAACAATAAGAATGCAACAAGTTCGAATAGGAAGAAGTATAGATAATGATGTAGTGTTGGACAATCCTACAGTTTCTCGACATCATGCAGTAATAACACAAGTAAACGATAGATTTTTGATTTTGGACAATGATTCAAGTAATGGAACTTTCATCAATGGTATTAGGATCCAAGGTGAATCAAGACTAAACCAAAGCGACATCCTAAAATTAGGGACCTTGGTCGTTCCTTGGAGAAGTTATTTTAGCAATCACCATTCCACCACAAAAACACAATTTGTTGACCAAGACCGTTCAGAAGATGCTTATTCGTCTCCAAAACCGCATCCTACGAGAGAAAAATCGCTCAACCTAAATCACTTAACAAAACCCAGATCGTTTGTTAGAAAAACTTTTGGGATTTTATTTTTGATACTAGGAATGGGAGGAGCTGTTCTCGGTTTAGCAGCCATGGGCAAATCTCAGCAGACGTACGATGACAATAATATTGGTATTAATGAAGAGGTTCAAATCGGGAACGAATATGAAAATAACCAAAGCAGAGAAGAAGGTGCGGCAGGTGTTGCAATATTAGTGGGTGGTTTTTCATTATTACTTACCGGAATAATTTTACTTTCCACAAAATCTCGATCACAAAGAAGGTATGAGGCAGAAATTGAATTACTCAAAAAAATGCAATAGTGATTGAATGGATATAAAACATCCCTCATGAGTCAATCAAAAATTAGAAGACCAAGGTTCTAAGTTCATTTTTAACCTGAAACACCCCCGACAAGCAAAATCAAGTCCAAAATCAACCCCAAAACAAAACCAATGAGAGTCCATCTTCTCGCTTTGTTTGAAGCTGCTTTAGCCCCTTCATAATCTCCTTTCTTGAAAAGCGATTCAACCTTTCCCGCATTTATAACCCCAATAATTCCAAAAGGCATACAACATAAAAGTGTAACAATTACCGAGGTCACTAAATATGATTTGGGTGGTTTACGCTGGTCTTGTAAGTTCTCATTAGACGGTCTGTCTGCGATTACCGTTTTGGAGTTTTCTGGTTCTTTCCGGTTATTTTCTATTGAAATTGAATTTTCTAGCGCGTTGATGCAGTCCAAGCAACTCTGAAAACGTTGTTCTCGATCCTTTTGACAAGCCGTTTTGATGAAATGGTCAAAATGTGAATGATTTGACAGATCGGGTAACGGTTCAAAAACAATCTTATTATAAATATCAAATTGCGAATCGGTATCAGAATTATAAGGTGGCTTGCCATGTAGCGCATAAAACATGGTGACACCAAGAGAATATATATCGCTTCGATGATCAATTGACTTATCGGCTTTAACCTGCTCTGGACTCATGTAAATGGGCGTTCCCATTTGAGTTCCGGTTTGCGTCATTTCATTGCCTTGTCCAAACAATTTGGCAATGCCAAAATCAAGAATTTTTACCCGTCCATCAGGAAGAATGAAGATATTGGAAGGCTTGATGTCTCGATGCACAATTCCTTTTTCGTGGGCATATTGGAAGGCGGCTAAGATTTGTTGAAATAGCGTAACAACCTCTTTTTCAGGTAAAGCACCATTTCTTTTGATTTTTTCATTTAAATCCTCCCCGTTCAAATATTCCATTACAATCGACAACTGCTGAGGTTGTTCATCAAAATCAATGACTTTTGTAATATTCGAATGATCCAATGAAGCCATGAGTTTGGCTTCGTTTCTGAAACGTTCTTTTATTTGAGCATTAGCAGACAAGATTGGGTTAAGTATCTTGATAGCCACTTTTGTTCCAAGCATCTCATGTTCGGCCTCGTACACTGAAGCCATACCGCCTTCACCGATGAGGCGGGTTATTTTATATTTGCCAATTATTTCGTTAATCATGTGCCTTGCTTATTATTATTTGCTATCTATCCGTAAAATTTGATGGTGTATTTTAACTTCAAAAAGTCCCAATTCCCTTTATCAATTTGGTTGAATTTCGCCCATTGATAAGATGGATAGGTAATTTTAGTTTCGCTCTTATCGGCATCCCATATTTGGAATTTATCCGAAGGATGCATTAACATCAAATAGGAACCTTCAAATTTTTTCTTACTTCCTTCGGTTGTTGCATAATAATACAAATACTGATTTTCCGGGTTATAACCCAAAATCTCTTTGGTTTCTCCCGAGGGAATTTTGTACCATCCTTTGGTGATGTATCCCTGAAAACTCGAAGAATTAGCATAATATCCGATAGCCACGAATACGGTTCTGTCATAATTATTTTCAAAATAAACTTGTCCCCAACTTGCAACACTTAATTTCAAAAATAAAAGGGCAAATAGTAATCGTTTCATACAATATATTTTTGTATAAAATTAGGGTGTTTAAGTAATAATAGAAAACAAGCATTTAACTTTTGATAAAATTTTAAGGTTTAGTAACTTCGTAGAAAGTTTTTGTATTTAACATCACCCTTATAAACCTTCACTTCATGATCGGCAATACCGTGCTTAATTACAAAATCATTTCGCTCATAGGTGAAGGCGGAATGGGAACCGTTTACTTGGCTGAACATTCTTTAATGAGTAGAAAAGTTGCTATTAAAGTCCTTTTACCTCAACTTCTAAAGAACGAGCAAATTCGACAACGGTTTAAAAATGAAGCCGCAACCATGGCTCATATGCAACATCCCAACATCGTATCGCTGGTTGATTATTATGAGGATGAAACCGGAATGTACCTCATCATGGAGTATGTTGAGGGTATTACATTGGATCATTACATTCGCGATGTATCGGGACCGCTTCCTGAAGAAAAAGCCCTTCCAATCATGTCCCAAATACTGGACGCCTTCCATTACGCCCACAATAAGCACATCATTCATCGGGACATCAAACCAGGAAATATTATTTTGACCCCGTCAGGTGCTGTTAAAATCCTGGATTTTGGCATTGCACGAATTTTGGGGGAAGGAAATCAACAATTAACGAAAACGGGCATGCAATTAGGAACCGTTTATTACATGTCTCCAGAACAGGTAAAAGGGTTAAAATTAGATCATCGGGCAGATATTTATTCTTTAGGGGTAACGTTTTATCAAATGCTGACTGGCGTTCAACCCTACCATCAACTTACGACCGAATACGAAATATACAACCAGATTGTAAATATCGATTTACCGGATCCCTCTGAAATTTATCCCGGTGTTCCTCAATATTTGAATCAAATTATTCGTACGTCACTCAGCAAAGATCCTGAGGACAGATTTCAAGATTGCGAAGCATTTAAAAACGCAATAATCCAAAAGAAACACATCGCAAATGAACCAAGTTCTATTTTAGATAAAAAGCCCATACCGAAAGAAAAACCAGTGGCCTCGGCTACGTCTAAGGAGGGGTTAATGACTGCATTAGAAGCTGAAGCCAAGACCAACGGTTCTCTTGCAGTTACAAGTTTAGTCTTATCTTTCATTCCAGTGGTTAATGCTTTGGTGATTCTATTGGGCCCCATATCACTTGCGAGATCATCAAAGATATTAAGGCAAAATCCTTCCGATGAAATTATTTCCAAGGTGCAGCGGTCAAAAAAGAACGTAAAAATTGCTATCGCTATATTTTTGATCATGAATTTAGTTCTGGGTTCACTCATATTAAATGGGTATAATAATAGATCGAAAGCTGTTCGAGCTCGCGACTATCCTCAAGGTGAATGGCCCAATAACAATTCTACTACCTACGAATCTGATGACACGTACAATGCTCCTCGAGACAACGATAACGATGGAATTCCGAACAGCGAGGATTATTGCGTTGATGAATATGGTCCTTCGAGTAATTCAGGGTGTCCTTACAGCATTTACTGTGCGAATTGTGGGCAAACTTGGAACGTTCAAGACATCGATATGTCCTCAAAAGTGTATTGCGAAATGTGCGGCACTGAATTAACTCCATGTAAAAGAAACGATGGGAATTACGGAGTCACCAACGACGAGGTGTACGACGGGACCTGTGATTGTGAGGATTGTTGGGATGAAGAATAGTTTTTCCAGACAATAATCCATGATTGGTAAAATTGTTTTAAACTATCGCCTGATTTGGTTAATCGGTGAAGGCGGTATGGGAAATGTATACTATGCAGAACACCTTGAGCATCGTGAAAAGGTAGCCATAAAAATACTTCATTCTCAATTTTTAAGCAATGAACAAATCAAAATACGCTTTAAATCTGAGGCACTAGTGCTATCAAAATTATCTCATCCAAACATTGTGAAATTGATCAATTACTTGGAGGATGTTACAGGAATGTATTTAATCATGGAGTATGTGGAAGGAGTAACTTTGGAACATTACATCCACAAGGTATCCGGACCTATTCCAGAAGAAAAATCCGTGTCAATGATGTGTAACTTATTGGAGGCATTTTCCTATGCCCACCGTTTTGTAGTGCATCGAGACATTAAGCCTTCGAATATTTTGATTAACCCAAAAGGGAATCTAAAAATATTGGACTTTGGAATTGCTCGAATTATGGGTTCCGACCAACAATACCTAACGCGAACAGGTACCCAATTGGGTACGGTATACTATATGTCTCCAGAACAAGTTCAGGGTCTTCGCGTGGATCAACGAAGCGACATCTATTCCTTGGGCTTACTTTTCTACGAAATGCTCACAGGAAATCAACCATTAAAGACCTCAACTACCGAATACCAAGTTTATAACCGTATTGTCAACGAGGAATTTCCTACGCCACAAAGCATCTATCCAAGCATTCCACTCTATTTTAATTCGATTCTCAAAAAATCCATGGCTAAAAGCCCTCAGGATCGTTTTCAAAATTGTGACGAATTCAAAAGAGCCATTGAGCAAAGAAAACCTCTTTTTTCTACCCACCAATCGAAAGAAGACACCACTTACAGTAAAACATTCAAAAAGGCATCAACTAACACGAAAACGCCCTCGGAAAACAACCCGGATAATTTTACCCAGAAAATGATTGCTTTTTTTATTGGGCTTATTCTTTGTCTTTTTTTAATAGAATATTTTTTATAATGAACAAAACCACAATAACAACGATTCTACCATGAGATTTATGTCAAAGAAAAGTAGTTTTTAAGAATTAAAACTTTTATTTTTAACCAAAAAAAAATAGAACAATGAACGGATTTAAGAAATGTACCAACGGCCACTTTTTCAAAGAAGAACTACCATCGTGTCCGTATTGTCCTGGAGGCACTAATCAAATCAATAATGATTTAAGTAGTACCGTTGCGACGACCTCAAATGAGGTGAATTCAACAGGTAATGCAGATTTGGACCGAACACGTGTGGTTGGTTCTAATGAACCTGCATCCAATACGGATAAAACGAATGTGGCGGGAGTTTCATCAGTGAGCTCTACCCCAAAAAGGGATTTAAACAGAACTTTTATTGCGGACGTTGAGGAAACTACAACGGATCGAGGAGAGGTAAAAATTGAATCCGCCCCAAGATCAACTCGTAGAATTGTAGGGTGGATAATTTCTTATTCCCTAGACCCAATGGGTGTAGATTATCGGATTTTTGAAGGCACCAATACCATTGGAAGGGACTCAAAAAACACCATTCCAATTACCAAAGATCCCACCATTTCTGGGGAACATGTAATTATTCTTTACCGCAACGGTAAATTTAAAATCAAGGATAAAATGACTGCAAATGGCACATTTCTAAACGATGTTGAACTGGAAGTTGAAGAGGCTTATGACCTAGGTGATGGAGACGTAATCCGTGTTGGTAATACAACGTTTAAATTCAAATCCGCAGAATCCTAATTCAATGAATAGAATTTTTCTTTTAACGCTACTTCTAGTTGGTTCTTTTTCGTTATTTGCTCAAAAAAAAGAACTAGAAATCAATAAACTTAATTTAGATGATTTCCCAAAAGTAACGGGAACCCTTCGAGTTAGAGATCCCCGGATATCTTCAACCGAGAAACTTTCCTTTGAAGAAAACGGAACCAAAGTTCCCGTGAGTTTTGCCGGAATCCAAGCTAGCGATTCTTTTGCTCCCAACAAACTCATTTTGTTTCTAGTTCTTCGAACGGGTAATGAAAAGTCTTTGGATTGGTATCAGAATCTTTTAAAAAAGGCCATCAATGCATCTAACGTAAGTACAGGAGATCAAATAGCTATCGCTTCTTTCAATGTTGCGTCTAAAAGTCCGAGAACCTTTATTTATCCTCAGCATTTGCGTTTCACCGACAATGTAAGTTCGTTGAGTTTTCAAATTGACAGTTTAGACACACATCCAATCAACAAGGATTTTAAAGGTAAAAATCAAGTTTATTTAGCCATCAATGAAGCGCTAGAAATGCTCGAGAACGTTGGGGGTAATCTTCCCAAAGGAATCGTAGTTTTATCCGATGACCGAAATATGGAGCCCATTTTCCAAGGGGAAAATCCAGTAGATCGTTCCAAAAAACTTGATATTCCTGTTTATGGCTTGATTTCACAAAGTGGATCAATGTCGTTTGAAATTGAAGACTTATGTTTTCAAACCTATGGCGATTATTTTCAGGTTTCCCCAACAGAAGTGACCGAAGCCGTAGGGAAAATCCAACAATATCTTGCTCAATTTCAAGAAAGACACCGTGGAAAATATGTTCCTTTTTCCTATACCTCTACATTCATTAAAGACGGAGAAGCGCATGCTGTAACCGTTTATTATTCAAAGGAACAGTCATATTTTGTTATCAATGCTCCCTCTAAGAATCTCGTAGAATGGACTGAAGCGAATCCAATTCAAGCCATTTTGTTCTTGGTTGCTATCCTTGGAATCTTTTTACTCGGGTTGTTTTTAATTAAAAAGGAACAAAAGAAACGTAAATTGGAATCTGAGGAAAACGCACAACGGATTGAGGCGATGAAAACCTCTCAGTCGGCATCGGATTTAAAACTTCAACAACAAAATGCTGAGATTCAAGCCATAAGGTTACAAGAACAAAAAACACAGCAGGAGAAAGCGTTAAAGCAACAACAAGACGCTCAAAATCAAGCAGATGAAATACAGTTCAAAAAAATGTTGGAACGCGGAAATTTACCGTGGTTTGAATACACGGTTGGCAGTGAACAAGGAAGTTATCAAATTGCAAGTCCGAGACTAACTATCGGTAGAGACGGGTTTAGCGACTGGGTAATTCCCCACCCAACAGTATCCAGAAAACATGTTGAATTAACTTTTTTAGATTACACCTACACGCTAAAGGATTTAGATAGTTCAAATGGAACCTTAGTTAATGGACAGAGAATTAGCAGCATCGAACTTAGGCACGGCGATGTTATTCAATTAGGCGAAGCCGTATTAACTTTTCACATTTAAGCGAATGATTCAATATAAACATTATTCTAAAACCGATGTTGGTCTGGTACGCAGTGCTAACGAAGATGGGCTAGGCGATGCTCGAACTCCAAATGGACACGTTTTTACGGTTTGCGATGGAATGGGAGGACATGTAGGAGGAGCCACCGCCTCAAAAATTGCCGTTCAAAGCATTTTAGAGTATTTCAACAAACAGGTTTATGATAACCTGATGGTTGCAATAGATCGAGCCCTCATTTTTGCCAATGAGCAAATTTATGCCGCTGCTAAAAATGATCCAAGTCTTAAGGGGATGGGAACAACTGCTGTTATACTAATTATTTATGGAGATGAGTGCTATTTAGGGTATGTTGGCGACAGCCGAATCTATTTAAAATCCGAAGACCAGCTGTATCGTCTAACCAAAGATCATTCTTTTGTTCAGACACTTGTCGATCAGGGAATTATTAGAGATGAAGACGCTGAGAATCATCCTAAAAAAAACCAAATCCTCAAAGCGCTAGGAATTGGGCCTTTGGTAGAACCAACGGTTGCATCAGGTCCAACTTCTGTTAAAGAAGGGGATGTTTTCATGCTTTGTTCCGACGGTTTATCAGGTATGGTAAACGATGCCTCAATGGAGATGATGGTTGATTATTTGAACCTTGAAATGAGTGCCCAAAATTTGGTGAATTCAGCTTTAGCAAATGGAGGCCATGATAACATAACCGTTACTTTGGTGGGAATAACAAACAGTCCGCACAAAACGAGTGAATTCACCCATTACAATCCAAAGAAAATCATCAACGATGTAATAGATAATCAGGCTTATATCCCAAAATCACCGTCAAAAAAGAATAAAAACCTCATACTGTGGATTGGATTGGGATTACTTCTTATTTCGTCATTATTGATTGCCTATCTATTTTGGTTCAAACCCCCAAAAAACATCGTTCCGCCGGATTACGCGTGTGAGTTCTGTAGAAACATTGAGCAGCAAGCTCCAAAAATGGACAGCATCCAATTAGCGGATTATTTATTTAAAAAAGTAAATACCAAGTCAGATACCATTGAGTGTATTAAGTGCAGTATTGTTATTAAAGATTCCATTTTCAAGCAAATTATTCCTTTAGAGACACCTGCAAAAAATCCGCAAAGCGAGGAAAGTAATCCGATTCAAACAGAGAAAAAAAACCAAGACAAAAAACAACCGGTCAAGGAAAAAGCACCGGTAAAAGAGGGTCAAAATTCAAAAGCACCTGTTGATACTGACAAGAAAACAACTACAGAACAAAACGAAGGTCAAAAATGAATCACAGAAAAGTAACGGTTGGACGTTCAAAAAACAACGATGTCATTTTAAATGATTCATCGGTCTCAAGAAATCACTTGGAGTTTTTTTTTGACGGCGAAGGAAATGTTTTCTTAACGGATTTAAATTCCCTGAACGGAACATATGTCAATGGTCAAAGAATCTCTGGATCAGTGCAGCTTTCCCCTTTCGACGTTGTCAAGGCAGGATCCAGTCAACCACTTCCATGGAAAGATTATGCTACGATAGACGCGGTTTTAAATTACTCCAATGCGCATGTCGAAGAAAATGATTACGAGGTTATTCAATCACCCAAACAAAATGCTTCGAACCGCAACACCTTGAAAACCGTAGTAATTACCCTTGGTTGCTTGTTTTTTCTACTAGGTATAGTTTATTTCTTTAATGAATATACCAACTCCGATGAAAAACCTGTCGCAGTTGATCCCAATAAACCAAATGAAACGGGAACACAACCGGATAAAAAGAAAAATGACAAAATTACCTATGATTTTTCATGTCTAGAGGATGAAAAGGATGGTGGAACAACCCAAGTAATTACTGTTATCTCAGAAATGGAAGATGAAATTTCAAGAACTTCAGGTCCTGAGGTAAGTGTTGCAGAAGAGGAGGAGGTAGGCGATAATTTACTGCAACAATGCAAGCAAGAATACCAATTCGTTACATCTGGGCCTAAAATTGATAACCTTCGGAAAATTTTAGTTCTTTTAGTCGCAAATATCTCCAAACCAAAAGGATTTCATTACGAAATTCATTTGATAAAGTCCGATGAATTGAATGCATTCACTGCTGGTGCTAAAATCTTTGTAACCACAAAAATGTATGAATTTTGTACCTCTAATGATGAACTGGCTTGTATCATAGGGCATGAAATCAACCACAACGAACTGGGCCACATTAAACAACATATTCAAAAAGAAAAACTTTTAGGGGCTGAAGGTTCTCAATTGCTCTCTATGATTGACATTCCATTCAATCAAAAAAAAGAAACCCATTGCGATTTTACCGGGATTGATCTTGCTATTGCCGCTGGATATAATGGCTGCGTTAACATAGGTTTATGGAAACGAATGAAAAAAGAATCCAATGAAGGGGAATTTGATACCATGGAAAATTTATTTCGTTCTCACCCGTACAGCGAAAAACGCGCGATTTGCTCAAAGCGTCATATCAAAAACAATTACGGATTTGACTGTGAAGAGAATTAAGGCATAATGATCAAGAAACCCTACAGAATAGCCCTGATCATTGCAGTAACAGTCATTTTGTTTGTTACCCTGTTAATTCTTACCATAAAAACTCCAAGTTTACTTCGAGTAGAATCCATTTCTTTCGAATCAATGGAAAATAGGATTATTGAGGCAAAAACAAGTTTACTTATTCAAAATAACAATTGGTTTTCTTACCATATCAAAGACGCCTCCGTAATAATACGTTACAACGAAAAGATCATTTGCGAGGGAGCTTTTACACATCCCATTCATTTAACAAAATCACAAGAATCTTTTCACGAACTGAAATTGAACTTTTTTGTCGATTCATTAAAATGGGAACTCCCAGGAATGATGTTCAAGGATTCGCTACTGCTCGATATTACCTTAAAAGGGAATGTTTCTCCGTACGGGATTGGTTTTGAAACCACTTCCCAAAAATCAATTCCTACTAAAAATTTACTCAAATTGGTAACCAACCATCGTTAATTATGCAAGAAAGATCGTACAAAATCGGAGTTGTTCATGGGAACCAGCTTCTTTCAAAATTCGCTTTCAACTCAGGATCGCAAGGAGTTTTTATTATTGGTCGAAAAAGTCCTTCGGATATAATCATAAATGACGATAAAATATCATCCCAACACGTTCAAATTATTCATAATGAGAACAATGAAATTTACCTTATTGACTTAAAAAGTTCAAATGGAACTTTTATTAATGGAAAGCAAATTAATCCCGGTGTACCTTATCCCATCACTGAACAGGATCAAATAGTTCTCGCCAGTAGTTCCATACAGCTAACCTTCAATCCCGATAATTTTCAACCGATATCAGCACAAAAGGACGATCTTGCAAAAAAACGAGCCCTAGGAAGCACCAACATTATGGAGCGACTCAATGCCAAGGGTAAGGTAATTATTGGTAGAAGTTCAGAATGCGACGTTGTATTACCTGATCAAACGACCGTATCTCGCAAACATGCCTCCATAGAATTGAAACAAGGGCGTATATATATTACCGACTTAGGATCGATGAATGGTACGTTTGTCAATGGGAAAAACGTGAAAGGAACGATTGAAATTCAACAGAACGATAAAATCATTATTGGAAGGAATTTAATTCAACTAATCGGCAAAGCAATTGATTTATCCTCCGAATTAGCGATAAAAGCCGTTGGAATTTCGAAGAAATTTGCCAATAATAAAATAGGATTACATTCCTGCACTTTTGAAATTCCCGCGAAATCATTAACTGCAGTGATGGGTCCTTCAGGTTGTGGAAAATCAACCTTATTAAAAGCGTTGAATGGAGATTCACCTCCTTCGAATGGTTCGGTAACTATCGTCGGACTAGATTTAGAGGCGAATTTTGATTATTTGAAATCACAAATTGGTTATGTTCCCCAAGATGATATTGTTCATAAAGATTTAACCGTTTACCAATCCCTTTATTTTTCAGCTAAACTCCGATTACAAGACGCCGATGAATCACTTATCAATAAGAAAATAAATGAGCTTTTAACAGATTTGAGAATTACCCATATCAAAGAAAACAAAGTGGGGGCAATTAGCGGTGGGCAGCGAAAACGAGTTGCTATTGCCATTGAAATATTATCCGATCCTTTGATTCTATTTTTAGATGAACCAACCTCTCCTTTGGATCCCCAAACGATTGCGGAATTCTTAGAAATTCTGAACCATTTAGCAAAAAAAGGAACTACCATCATCATGGTGACGCATAAACCCGAAGATTTGAATTACATGAACAGTGTCATGTTTTTAGCCGAAGGTGGACACTTAATCTATCATGGGAATTCTTCTGATTATTTGAGCTTTTTCAACGTACAAAATACCATAAAAGCCTATGAGGAACTTGCACTTCCAAAGGCGGAAAAATGGATACAACAAAGTAAAAGCCAACAAAAAACTAGTAATAAACCATTCTCCAAATTAAAATCAGACAAACTTAAGACGGACTATATTCGCCAATTTTATTGGTTAACTCGACGGTATTTTACCATTAAGTTTAACGACATCAATGCCTCGATGTTGATGATTGCACAAGCTCCAATTATCGCAATTTTAATCTGTTTGATTTTCAATAAAATAAGTCCCTCTGTTCCGTTTTTAATGGCGATATCGGCCATTTGGTTCGGGACCAATAACGCTGCAAGAGAAATTGTTGGAGAAGCCTCCATTTATAAACGCGAACGGATG
>JBJOJZ010000106.1:0-37446 GCA_046046325.1 Bacteroidota bacterium | reverse complement strand
GGGAATTTGCCCTCCGTGATGGAGGCAAAACTTTTGGAGTACGGTCAAATCAACCTAGCCCAAAAACACTACAACTCACACAATCAGTTTTTGCATACCGCCATAGAAACGGGTTGGCTTGGCCTAGTATGGTTGGTTTTTATGGTGGCGGGTCTCGTGTTTTGGGGCATAAGAAACACATCAGGTATTCTTGTGGTTGTAACCACAGGTTTCGCTTTTAATGGCCTTTTCGAGTCCATGTTGGAACGCCAATCGGGCATTGTTTTCTGGCTGCTATGGTCTTGTTTATGCCTAGGTCTTCAGCGCTCATTCAAATCAGCAAATCATGAATCCTGAAGTTTCGGTGGTTATCCCTTGTTTGAACGAAGCACGATACATCGAAAATTGCGTGCTTTCCTTGCTTTCCAACGGTTTTCCGTCGGAAAAAATGGAGGTTTTAGTCGTCGATGGAGGATCGTCAGATGGTACGATTCCCTTACTTTATCAGCTTTCTCTTAAATTTCCTCAGGTTAAATTATTATCCAATCCTAGGCGCATTACGCCGGTCTCTCTTAACGTCGGAATGAATGCTGCAACAGGGAATTATATTCTTATTTCTGGTGCACACGCTGCCTTCGAGCAAGGTTACATTGGTCGATTATTAGAGGCTTTTGAACGAAATCCTGAAGCCATTGCCGTGGGAGGCATCATGGAAACCAAGGTGAAGAACAGTACGCCTGTATCAGAGTCCATTCGAACCGTGCTCATGCACCCTTTGGGGGTTGGGAATTCCAAATTTAGAACCGGTGTCGACAAAATGACCTCGGTGGATACGGTTCCTTTTGGGCTTTACCGAGCATCGTTGTTGAAGTCTTCTGGTGGGTACGATGAGCGGCTAATCCGCAACCACGATATGGAGCTCTCGAAAAGGCTTTTGGCGAAAGGAGGAAAAATTTACCTTCTCCCTGAGGCAAAATGCACGTACTTCGCCCGAGAGTCTTTAGGTGCCATGGCCAAGAACAATTTCAAGAACGGAAAGTGGAATCTAAAAACCGTTTGGATAACCCGAACGTTTTCCTCGTTGAGCTTGAGGCATTTTATTCCTTTACTCTTTTTAGGTTCATGGTCCTTGCCGCTTTTGCTTGCATTGGCGGATGCACGTTGGGTTTTCGCGGCACTAGGAATCATCATCTTCTATCAAACGGTGCTGGCAGTTTTTGCATGGAAGTCCCGAAACGGTGTTAACCGATGGTTTTGGATGCTCGCTGCCTTCAATTTCTTGCATTTTTCTTACGGATTAGGTTCCTTCATGGGGCTTTTGAGTTTACCCTTTACTTCCCGAAAACCATGACCACACAAGACCATTACCGAACTGACCTTGCTCATTTTTTGGGGATTAGTATCGATCAGATTTCCTTGTATTGGAAGGGAAGGGTAGGGCTGTATGCTTTATTGAAAGCCATGGGGATTGGACCAGGCGATGAGGTTATTCTTCCAGCATTTACGTGCGTTGTGGTTCCGAATGCGATTTTGTACACCGGCGCAACTCCCGTCTTTGTAGACATTGATCCGAACAGTTTGTGCTGCGAAACTAAGAGTATCGAAAAAGCTATAACACCCCATACGAAAGCCATTCTAATTCAGAACATGTTGGGTTTGAGTTACGAGGTACATGATATAGTTTCTTTAGCAAAGGCGAGAGGTATTTACACCATCGAAGATTGTACGCACGGTTTTGGTGGAAAATACCAAGGACAATTCAATGGTCTCATCAGCGATGCTGCTTTTTTCTCTAGCCAATGGAATAAGCCATTTTCCACTGGAATAGGCGGGATGTTGGTCGTCAATAACCTAGCATTAAAGGAACCCCTTCAAAAGATCAATGCGACGCTAATGCCCCCAGGTTTCAAAGACCGCGTTGTTTTATCCGTCTTGATTTGGGCGAGGACCTACCTCTTGAAAGGATTTACTTATTGGACCTTACTTCGTTGGTATCGTTGGCTAAGTAAAAAAGGATGGGTCATTGGCTCTTCGAGCGCAGACGAATTGACGGGTACTTCCATGCCCGATGGATATTTTAAAGGCATGAGTTTAGTGCAGTGTAGAAAAGGAATTAAGTCCTTAAAATCCCTGAAAAAAACCATGTTGTTGCGAAAAAACAATGCCATGAAACTGCATGAATGGCTCCTAAAACATAACAAAACTTGCGTTCCTCAATCGCTTTTTGAAGACCATGCTTTCTTGAAATATCCCCTGCTAGTGAATGACCGTGGAGCCTTCCTCGAAAAGTCTGAAAAGGCACGATTGCCCTTGGGTGATTGGTTTATTTCGCCGTTGCATCCTGTTAAATCTTCATTGGTTCCTTGGGGTCTTAAGATCGATCAATGCCCTCATGCTCGTTATATTAGCCAACACATTGTCAACCTTCCCTTGGAGGGAGATTTATCAAGATTGATAAATTTTCTCGAACTTTACCAAAACGAAATCTTATAATATGCTGCCTTTCTCTCCACCTCGAATCGACCAATTAACCATCGACGAAGTAATTGATACGCTGAAAAGCGGTTGGATTTCAACAGGACCCAAAACTAAATTATTTGAAAAGAAAGTTACTGAGTACGTCGGATGTAAGACCACCGTGGCGGTAAGTGCTTGGACCACGGGAATGGAAGTCGCTTTGCGTTGGTGGGGCATCGGCCCAGGAGATGAAGTCATCATCCCCGTATACACCTACTGCGCAAGTGCGAATGTGGTGTTGCATACCGGCGCGAAGGTGGTTATGGTTGACATCAATCCCAACGATTTCAATATTAGCATTGAAGCCATTCGTAAGGCCATTACTCCCTATACGAAAGCCATTATGCCAGTGGATATTGCGGGATTACCTTGCGATTTTGATGCCATCAAGCAACTCGTGGAAGAGGCGAAACCCTTGTTTTCTCCATCAAACGAAGAGCAGCGAAAATTAGGTAGGATATTGATTGCCTCAGACGCGGCCCATAGTTTTGGTGCTACTTACAAAGGGGTACAAATGGGTGCCGTGGCGGACATCACCTGCTTTTCATTTCACGCGGTAAAGAACTTAACCACTGCAGAAGGAGGAGCCATTTGCTTTAACTTACCCGATACCTTCGACCACGACGAATTGTACAAATTGTTCTGCATTAAAATCTTACACGGCCAATCCAAAGATGCCCTGGCGAAAATGCAAAAGGGTGCTTGGCGTTACGACGTCATTGAGCCCGGATATAAGTGCAATATGACCGACCTACAAGCCGCAATTGGCCTGGTGGAACTGGCGCGTTATGATGAAACGTTAACCCGCAGAAGGGAAATTTTTGAGCAGTATGCCACGTCTTTTGCAGGCTTAGATTGGGCTGAAAATCCGGTGCGAGAAGACGCTGAGAGGGTTTCTTGCTGCCATTTATACCAGTTGAACATCAAAGGAATTACGGAGTCACAACGCGACGCCATCATGCACGAAATTTTTGAGCAAGACATTGCAGTGAATGTCCATTTTCAGCCTTTGGCGTTGCTCACGGCGTACAAGAATTTAGGGTACAGCATTTCGGATTATCCCGTGGCGTACGATAAGTATTCCCGCGAAATTTCTTTACCGATTTATTACAACCTGACCAATGAACAAGTGGACAGCGTCGTTCACGCAGTAAAAGTAGCATACCATAAGGTGATGGGATGAAGCGGTTAATGGACCTTTTCATGTCGTTGGTTATTCTTGCCCTGTTTTTTCCAGTAGGATTGCTGCTTTCACTGTGCATTGTGTTGGAATCCAAGGGTGGGGTTTTTTACCGGCAAGAACGCATAGGGTGGAAGGGAAAACCCTTTAAATTAATTAAGTTTCGTTCTATGCGTCCCAATGCCGAACGAGAAGGAAAACTTACCGTTGGAGAGCGCGATCCGAGAGTAACGCGCATGGGGACCTTCATCCGAAAATACAAGTTGGATGAGTTTCCTCAATTCATCAACGTACTGAAAGGGGAAATGAGTGTGGTGGGTCCACGTCCTGAGGTGTTGGAGTATGTGTCACAATACAGCGATGAACAGCGAAGGGTTTTGGATTATAAACCAGGAATTACCGATATTGCCTCAATAACCTATTTTGAGGAAAACAAGTTGTTAGCGAATGCCGCGGATCCTCAACAGACCTATGTGGAAGAAATTATGCCGGAAAAAATTCGCATTAACTTGGCATATCAAACGAATGCAACCGTTTGGAGTGATTTTGGAGTGGTTTGTAAGACGGCTTGGAGGATGGTTAGGAAATCATCATAATATCATCAAGCCCCTATTGAGTGTAATTCCAACGAATACGCGAATTCTCGTTTCTGCAAAGGGGCTAAACGCACGATTCCTTCTTTGCGATCTAAGGTTCCTTCGGAGTCCAAGGAATCAGCCCAACCCCACCATGGTTCAATGCAGAAAAACGGAGCTCCCGGTTTGGTCCATAAGCCTACAGCGCTCCAATCCTCGCAGCGCAGGGTTATCAATGGAGCACGGTCATTTTTGCTAAATCCGATGGATTGAAAGGGAGGGGATTTGACTACGATCGCATCCGAAGCGAATAGCTCGTCGCTTAGTTTAAACCTTCGATTTAATGAAAGATCCCGGGTTGCCCCGTTGTAGTAGTTTCCCGTGATAAGGTGCTGCTTTACGTTGTATTCGCCTCCAAAATCCAGCCAAAATTCGTCCAAGGTACCTTCCAAGTGAAATCCAGGGTGTCCGCCAAGGCTGAACAGCAATTCTTCGCGTCCAGGATTGAAGACAACATGCTTTATTTCAAGACTGTGGTCGGTTAAAGTATAGGTAACGTGTAATTCAAATGAGAACGGATACTGCGCTCGAGTAACTTCGTTGTCCGCAAGGCATAAGGTAATCGAGGTTGGGCTTTGGTCTACTGCATGAAAAGTTTGGTCGCGGGCAAAACCGTGTTGGCGCATCGCGTATGCTTTTCCTTGATAGGTATATGTATCGTTTAACAACCTACCAACTATCGGAAATAGGATAGGGCAGAAGCGGTTCCAAATTTGGTCGTCTTTTCGCCAAATAAGGTTTTCTTGACCCCTAACGCACAATTCCTGAAGTTCCGCTCCGTGCGGCGAAACTGTGGCCTCTATCAATCCATTGGAAATTCGAAACATCGCTAAAGCTTAATGAAGGGCGCTTGTTCGTAGGATGATGGAACGTAAAAAAAGTACGTGCCTGCAGGAAGAAAATTCAAAGGCAAGGAGAGTTGTTTGCCGTTAACGGTACCATGATCCACGGTTTTTCCTTCCAGGCTTCGAATCTCAAAAGGTAAATGGAAATAGGTTTGTTGGAATTCTATGGATAAAAAATCATGGACAGGATTGGGTGCAATCGAAAAGGATGCTTGGGCGGATAGGCGGTTAATTTCAGCGGTGCCGTAACTAAAATAGCAGGTATCATTGACCAATAATTCATTGCCATAGATGAATTCAAACGTGAGTGGCTCGCACCACAAGGCTCCCGTTAGTTCCATCGGATAGTCTTGGGAAGTTTGACCGAGTTGTCCGAAATAAAACATGTTGCCCGTGGCTAAGGTGTCGCCTTGACAATTAAAAACAGTGCTAACATAAGGGTAATTTATGAGGGTGTTTTGGCTTCCGTTGAATTGTATGCTAGCCCAAAAGGCATTGGGCTGCAAGCTATCTGGGTATACTCCAGTGAGGCTAAGATTGGCACAGCCTACCTGAGCTTGACAGCAAATATTGAAAAACAACAGGCAGGAAAATAAGAATCTTTGAACTGATAACATTGGATTTTTATACGAAGGTAAGAAATGATTTCAGTTTAAAGTATGGGCATTTAAAGTTGTGAATTTTACAATTAACGGAGTATTTTGTTGCATTTTCAGCCTCGTTGATCTTGAGCCATTGCATATTTTTGGTGTGTTCCAGTTAAGGTAAATTCATCATGCAACCTAAGAATAACGGACGAGCAACCTTGTTTTCTAATCCCTATTTGGAGTGGCTTACCAAGTCGCATCCACTCATCATTTGGGGATTTTACCTTCCGATCATAGCCTATTGCCTATACGTTGCATCGTTAGTATGGCCTTTTTGGGTTCTTGTGGCGGTATTTTTTTTCGCGGTACTAATTTGGACCTTGTTTGAATACCTTGCGCACCGCTTTTTATTTCATTGGGTGAGCAATCGAGTTCGCTCAAAAAAGTTCGTATATATTATTCACGGTAACCACCATGAATTTCCGAGGGACAAGCAGCGGTTGTTCATGCCCTTAATCCCGAGTTTAGTGATTTCTTCGACGTTGTTTGGCATACAATTCATGGTTTTAGGGAAAATGGTTTATGCCTTTTTTCCAGGCTTCATGCTGGGTTATTTATTGTACGCTTCTACCCATTATGCCATCCACGCTTGGGATCCTCCCTTCGCGTTCATGCGGCCTTTGTGGAGAAACCACTTGATGCACCATTACCAAGACGAGCATTTGGGTTTTGGTGTGAGCAATTCCTTTTGGGACGGCGTATTCAAAACAGGTTTTGATAAGCATCGATTTAAAGAAGATCCCGAAAAGGAAAAACTGCTGAAATTTTAAGCGAAACTTGATGCGGTTATTCAATCTTCTACTTGATTTTTCTTAATTTTACGGCAATTCCATGGTTGTGACCATCGTTTTGGTTAAACTTATGGAATGCATACCTTTAACGACACAAGATGAAACAAACATTTACGCTACGGTTTGGTATTATTGCAGCGCTGATTTTCATTGCTGCCCTGAGCAGAGTGCTTCCGCATCCGTACAATTTCACCCCTTTGATGGCTATTTCCTTGTTTGGTGCAGCGCACTTCTCTAATAAGTGGCAAGCGCTCATGATTCCATTATTGGCGACTTGGTTGAGCGATCTTTTCATTAACAATGTGCTTTATCAATCCACCGAATTTCTTTGGGTTTATGAGGGGTTTTATTGGCAATACAGTACCTACTTCTTAACCACTATTATTGGGTTTTTCATGCTTCAAAAGATCAACGTTTCCAGGGTGCTTGGTAGCAGTTTAATGGCAGCATTGTTGTTTTTTGCCGTTTCAAATTTCGGCGTTTGGGTTGGTTCAATGTCCTATCCCCATACCTTGAATGGGCTTTTGACCTGTTATGCGGCAGGGATTCCATTTTTTGGCGGCACCGTGCTCGGAAATGTGTTCTATGGCGCAGCGTTGTTTGGCCTATTTCACATCTTGCAACACCGTTGGGATGCAATAAAGTTACCCCTTCAGTCCAACTAGTCATTTTTATACCTAACTTTACAGCGTTCTTTGGTTTCCGTTCATTCGGAATTAAAAAGGAATCCGGTGGAATTCCGGAGCTGTGTCTGCAGCTGTAAAGGGTTTAAAAGTGCTCATCATTACCACTGCTAACGCGGGAAGGGATGGCAAACTGACCCTGAGCCAGAAGACTTGCCCTTGAACAGAGAGAAGACTTCAGATTAAAGTTGGACTCGACCCTGGGTAAATTATGCCCCATTGTCGCGTTCTTGCTGATGCTCTTCCTGCAACCGTTTATTAACCGTTTAAAAATAGTACCATGAAAAAAGTTCTACTCGTTATTGCACTTAGCCTTTCGCTCGTATCTTTTGGACAAAACTACGTGCATCAGGTTTTGGTCCTGAATGAAGGATATTATGACTATCAAACGGGCATTCAAGGAGTTCCAGTAACCGTTGGCAGCTTCAATCCTTCCACCCAAACGTATCAAGAAGTAAACACCATCAACGGTATGCGTTTTGCCTCGGATTTGGTCATTGATGGAGCGGTTTATTATATCGCTGCGGACAGTAAAATTTTTAAATTCGACCTCAATACCCACGCTCAACTAGCGGAAGTAAACTGTCCAGGCGTAAGAAACTTGGGCGTTTATCAGGGTAAATTGGTGGCAACAAGGGGCGAGTACTTAACCACCTACAGTTCCTATTTGCACGTATACGATGCGAACACCTTGTCGCTCATTGCAGCCATCGATACGGTTGTGGGTCCAAAATGGGCAGCACAAAACGTGGTGTTGGACGGAGCAAAAGCCTACATTGCGGTAAATAATGGATACGAATGGGGCAATGAAAAGGGCATAATTGGAGTTTTGGATTTGAATACCTTAACCTATGGCAATGAAATCGACCTCGGTCCCGATGGAAAGAATCCTGATAACCTTGTCAAATACGGAAATTTTCTCTACACCGTCAACAACAAAGACTGGTCAGGTTCTTCCATCTCCAAAGTCGCATTCGACGGTTCCGTGAACACAACCACCAATCTTGCCGCGGCAACGGGCTGTGGTACTTCCTCGCTGCGCGATGATCAAATCGTTTATCAAATCTCCATGCAATCCGATCTCAATGCCTTTGATATAAATGTTATGAATAACATAGGTCCAGTAGTAGGACATCAAACCAATTATTACGAATTGGCACAAGAGCCGGTTTCTGGTAATTTTTACTGCACCGAAACCGATTACTTAACCTATGGTAAGGTGAATATTTTCGATGCGAACAACCAAGAAATTGCTGAGTTCAATGCGGGAGTAGCTCCTGGAACGGTCGTATTCGATGTTCGTTCTTCCGCCAACCTGAATGAAATCTCGGACGATTTGAAAGTGTTCCCCAATCCTTGTAAAGACCAATTAACGGTTAACCTGTCTGGGGTAAAACGCCTTATCGACGCTCAAGGTAAAACCTTATTCGTTTCTGAGGATCAAACAATCGATGTTTCGAGTTTATCCCCCGGAATTTACGGACTAGCCTGCCAAGGGGTGGTTGTGAAAATCGTAAAGCAGTAAGGAGAATAGAGGAGGGCTTTCAGGAGCCCTCTTTCATCCCTCAATCACAATCGAAACCTCTCGGGTATCGCCGTCGATTGGGGGGGGAAGTTTGTGTATTTCTATTCGAAGGCCTAAAATTCCATGCAGTTCATGTTGAATTCTCGAAACGATACGTTGTCCCACGTGCTCAATTAGTTTAGAACGAATGGCCATTTCTTCTTCAACAATTCAATCAATGATAACGCTTAGTTCAGTTGTTCTAAGTTTAATTATAGGTGATTTTTTCAAAATTACCAAACGTTATATTCTCCATTTCCACTGATATGTCCATGACCAACCGTTTCTTGCATATTTTCTGATTGTATTGGAAAAACTTGCCTTCCCTTGAATGTAACACATCTTCCTTTAGGTACACTTATTTGAAATTTGATATTTTGGTCTCTTAGTTTGTCTGATGCAGGGAAATAATATTGTGGAGAAATTCGCAAGGTGGAGTCTTCCAGTTTAATGACACATTTAATATGTCGGGCCTTATTTAAAGCCATAGCATGGGTTCTGCCTTGGGCATCATTGATTTGGGTAATTCGATAAACAGAATCTTCCGATTCAATGTACCGTAGTTCTATTTCCTCAAAATAAATATTGCCATTTTTAAGCGTTAACAATCCCTCGTCTCCTTTACTTTTTGTTTTAAATCCATTGATAGATGACTTGGTGTTTGTTAGAACTTCTAAATTTAATGTTGGTCCTTCGTGAACAGCGACTTCTTTTTCAACTTCACCATAAATAGCAAGTGCTCGACCCAATTGAATGCCCCCGTAGGAAGATAAAATAATTCCTACCACAAATAAAATACTCATCGAAATCCCAATGTACTTTACATAGGTCGATCCAAAGGGCTTAATTAGCCGAATCCCGATAACATATCCTTGTACTACTAGGGATATACATATTAGTATAAGTCCCAATACAAGCATAGATTGATGTTGGGGGTAGTCAAATGCAAGGGAACCTAATTGTTGAAGAGACAGGAAGGTGCCATCGATTTGAGCCGGAATAAGTTCGGGTTGAAAAATTATAAGAATAAGAAATGTTATTAGAAAAACAGTGGAAACTACTAAAACGAAGGCACCAAGAATCATAGAGATTACACGGAGCAATCTACTTGTGTTTTTGGAGATGTTGGTATTGTTTTTAAGATCAGTAGCTCCTTTTTTAATTCGGTTTGCAGCTTGTTCAAGCTCTGATTTGATAGAGTCAATATTTACGGCTTTACCTTTCATTTGGAGTTTTTCACTACTGGTTTTTGCCACAGGAATAATGATCCATAGGATAATGTAAAAGAGAAAACCTACCCCCAGCGTAAGGAAAGCAAGTACATAGAGTGCTCGAATTATTACTACATCAATATTTAAATATGAAGCAATTCCTGCGCAAACTCCACCTAGTATGGCTGAATCTTTATCTCTAAATAATCGCTTTACGGGTTCTTCTGCCGAGGTGGAGTCTTGTATTGGTTCACTATGGGTGAAGTCCTCAGGATTACCGATTTTTTTGATAATGGTTTTAATCATAGCATCTTCGATTACTTGCGCTCCATTTGCTTTGTGTAATTGAAGGAGTTCAACAATACGCAATTCCACATCCTGAATGATATCCTCTAAACCTTCTTCCGATTTAAGAACATTACGCAGGGATAATAGGTAAGAATTAAGTACTTCATATGCACTTTCTTCCAAAATAAATGGAATGCCTTGTATGTGAATTGATACCGTTTTATTCATGATTTTTTTTATTTTGTGTTATTGTTGAAACTGCCTGTTGTAGTTCAAGCCAAGTACGTTCTAATTCTGAAAGGAAGTGCTTACCCTCTTCCGTAATACAGTAATATTTACGTGGTGGACCAGCCGTGGATTCAGCCCATCGATAATCGAGTAATCCCATATTTTTTAATCGTGTTAATAAGGGATAAATCGTTCCTTCAACCACTGTTAATTGCGCTTTTTCCAAGTTTTCAAGAATTTCCGACGGATACGCCTCTCCCTTGTCTAGAATACTTAAAATACAATACTCCAGTATTCCTTTCCTCATTTGTGCCTGTGTGTTTTCTGAATTCATCTGGTCTTGTATTTAATGCAAAGATATATGTAAAAAATAGATATATGCAATGCATAGTAGTAAAATTTAACAAAGGGGCAAAAAATATCATTTCCCCAATTAATTATGAGTCATTCCCTTACCCCTCAATCACAATCGAAACCTCTCGGGTATCGCCGTCGATTGGGGGAGAGAGTTTGTGTATTTCTATGCGAAGGCCTAAAATTCCATGCAGTTCATGTTGAATTCTCGAAACGATACGTTGTCCCACATGCTCAATCAACTTGGATCGAATGGCCATTTCTTCTTCAACAATTCGTTGAACGGCGCAATAATCCACCGTTTCCGCTAAATTGTCGCTTGCGGCGGCACTCGTAAAGTCGGTATCTATCGCCACATCAACGAGATAGTTTCCTCCAATGCGCGCCTCTTCTTCCATGCACCCGTGAAATGCATAACAGCGAATACCCCGAACGTGAATTTTATGCTTCATGAAGAATTGCTGCGATTTGGGGAAGATTCTCTTTCATGCGCTTTAATACTTCCTCTTTTCCGAGAAACGCACTCACATCAAACATGCCCGGACCAGCACCAACACCAGTAACAGATAGGCGATAAGGGAGTAACACCGCTCCAATACCCAATCCTTTTTCCTCCAAATACCCTTTAAAGGAGGATTCAATGTTTATCGCAGAGAATTCAGCTATTCCTTCTAAGCGATCCATCCATTCATGCAAATAGCCCGTTGTTTCGGCTTTCCATTTTTTACGGATCGTTTCTTTATCAAATTCACTTGGATTGGCTAAGAAATAAGCCCCGTCGGTTAAAATATCATCGGCGAAAGTAGCACGTTCTTTCATCAACCCAACTAAAGTTTCCAAGTCTTTATCCGAAAGGTTCAAGGAAGGGTTAGTTTCTTTTAAGCCCTTCGCAATCTCAGCATCGGATTGCATGCGCAACCAACTTTGTTGAAACCACTTGGTTTTTTCTGGATCGAATTTCGCTCCCGATTTGGAAACTCGTTCTAAGGAAAAGGCTTCAACTAACTCATCCAAGGTAAAAATTTCTTGAGGAGTTCCAGGGTTCCATCCCAACATGGCCAACATGTTAATAAACGCTTCAGGCAAATATCCTTTTTCGCGGTATCCGGAATACAATTCTCCTTCGGCAGTAGTCCAATTGGTCGGAAACACAGGAAAACCTAAGCGGTCTCCGTCGCGTTTGGAAAGCTTTCCATTACCATCTGGCCGAAGCAATAACGGAAGGTGGGCAAATTCAGGGGCATCCCATCCAAAGGCTTGGTAAAGTAGTACATGCAAGGGCGCAGACGGAAGCCATTCTTCTCCCCGTATCACATGCGAAATTTGCATGGTATAGTCGTCTACAATGTTGGCTAAATGATAAGTAGGCATCCCGTCACTTTTAAACAAGACTTTGTCATCCAAGTTGTTGGTATTCACCACCACCCAACCTCGTATGAGGTCATGAAAGCGTATGTCTTCGTTGCGCGGCATTTTCATGCGAATCACATAGGGGTCGCCTTTTGCAAGACGTTCTTCCACCTCAGTTTGAGGTAAGGTCAAGGAGTTTTTCATGGAAGTTCGCGTTACGCTGTTGTACTGCCAGTTGGGCATTCCCATTTGTTTGGCCTGCTCCCGAATTTGTTCCAATTCTTCAGCGGTATCAAAAGCGTAATAGGCTTTTTCGTTCGCCACTAGTTCTTCGGCATAGGGACGATACATGGCTTTTCGCTCCGATTGCACATAAGGACCAAAATCACCACCCAGTCCAGGACCTTCGCTGGGCATGATGCCACACCAAGAAAGCGCATCCATAATGTAATCTTGTGCCCCAGGAACAAAACGGGTTTGATCCGTATCTTCAATACGAATTAAAAAGGTTCCGTTATGTTTTTTAGCAAAGAGGTAATTATAGAGAGCAGTCCTTACACCTCCCATATGTAAAGGGCCAGTAGGAGAGGGGGCAAAGCGTACGCGAACAGGTTTTGACATAGATTTTTTGTTGGCAAAGGTAAGGAATCTATTGAAAAGGGGGCCATTAAGCCCCCATTCAAAACCGCTTTAATTGCTGGCCACAAATTCCACGCTTTTAGTGCTTGTCGTTCCGTCGTGATCTAAATTAACAACGAGGCTTAACCTCATGTTCGAGGTTACCCCTTCCATATTTACCCAGTGTTCATCGAACGCATAAGAGGATTGATGGGTAGCATTGCTCCCGCTAAACACGACTTGGTTGGTGGTTAAATTGGTTAAGGTTAAGGAATAACCATGTAATTCACCAGTTCCAACTACCGTGCCGTGCATATGCAATGCCTCACCTGCCATAACGGTATCGCCCGCTTGTGGTTCCAATAAGGTTACGGTTGCTGTAATGGGTTCACTGTGTTTCTCACAACTGATACCCACGAAAAGAAATCCCAAGGTAAAAGTTATAATGTAAATGGTTGCTTTCATTTTTTTCTATTTTTAGTAATTAAATAGGACAGCGTACATGACACCCGAATGCCTTGTTTCATGCTGCCTTGGTTAAAATTTTGCTGGAGTGGTTGTATAACATTCAACCCCCATAACCAGTTGTAGCTTAGGTAGTTTACGTTTACTTGACTCTCAATAACATATCCTTGATTGTTGTATCCGCTTACCGGTAGTCCATCTTCTGTACTGGCTCCAAATCGTTCTAATTGTAACCCAGGTCCAACAAGCAGTCGACCAATCCCTAGAGATTTATTCCAAACCATGGTAACAGCATACGAAAACGTATTGCCATACCGATACCCACTGGCATCGCGCATTTTGTAGGTGTAAATCCCTTCTTGTTGAAGGCTGACATGTTCAGTAAGCCGATTCGTAAAAAGTAATACGGTACTGAAATTCCATGCACCCGTGCTCGGATATAGGTTTCGAATCATACTCGATGCTGGTGCTCGTTGTCCCCATGGAGCTTTTATACCTAGCCCAAGTGAAAGAAAATTTCTCGTTGCCTGGTTGCTATCCTTTTGGTGTACAAGTGCACGATTTATTAGGATTCTCGGATCACCCAAGCCTTGAATGAAATCGCTCCCTAAATCACGCTTTTGCCTCCCAATCTGGTAGGGAATATTCGCTGAGATTTGCCATCGGGCATGGGGTTGCCATCGGGCAGTGACCTCTCCTTGCGCAATATATTCGCGTGAATGAACAATGCCATTCAGATAACTGCGATACGTATTAAGACTACTTTTTATACCTATCGTGTGAAATTGAGTGGATGCCAATAAGCCTATCGAAGCATTACCGGCAACACCACCGCACACATCACACGACCAACCCGAAAACGTCCACAAGACGAATCCGAACATGTTCATGAATTTCATGGTTTACTTATTTAAGATCAATACAACAATCGTGTCAAATCTTAAACAATCGGTGGGTGAAATATGGCGCGTTTATGTGCCGAAGAATTTGGGCATGAATACGGAGTTTTTTGTACTTCGTATACTTGATCTATGCTGAAAATGGAAGATATAGTAAGGTTTGAAGGAAGGTAACACCCCTCAATTTCAAGCTGTTTAATTAAACTCAATTGGGTTTCTTGTTTTGACTTGCGTGAGGCCAATTCAAACTCAGCCTTTCTGAGTTGTTTGGCTAGGTAACATTTTCCGTTACATTTCATTTCCGGACGGTTCTTATTTTCACAAGAAATTCGGATGATTTCTTGTTGGTTTATTTGAAAGTAAATTAACCAAAAGGAGGTGTAAATAAACTTTCCACAAAACAACAATACTAAGAAGAGTGCGAATACCCTTTTCACACTGCAAATTTATTTCAATTTCAGTACAACTAATCTGATTTGTATCATTTTTTTACCTTTGAATGATGAAAAACATCTCCTTTTTCTTGGGTTTCTTTTGGCTTACCTCCTGCGTAACGGTTGACTACGTTAACAACATCATACCGATTACCCAAAAACATCATACCATGGCCGTTTTGCCACCTAGAACCACCATTGAACGAAAGATATGGATGACTGACGACCGTTTCGATGAGTTAACCCGGTTAAAACAAGCGCAGTTGCAAGATCAACTTATTCGGTCTTTTAACCGCAGGATCAATGAGGGTAAATGTTTTATTGAAGTATTAGATATCAATACCACGAATGATGTGGCGCTCCCAGCCGGATATCATGAAGGAAGGATTTCATCGAAAGAACTGTGCAAATTACTCAAAGTTGATGCGGTTTTTGAATCCCATATTCAAATTCTTGAACCCGTTTCAGAAGCAACAGCCCTGTTCTTTCAACAGGCCACCGGGACCACATTAATAACCAATTCCTTGGTGCTCAACGCATCATTGATCGATTCATTAAGCAATGCTCCCCTCTGGACCTTGAATGCTTCGAAATTTGGGACTCTCGGTTCAATTAAAGCCATCATGATGAATAAGGTCATTCGAAGAACCACAAGAAATACGCCTTATAATATCAAAAAGAATCCATACCGAAAGCTCTATCAAAAATATGTGGTGAATGAATGATAGGTGTTTTGTTGAATCAAGCACATCTAACCGGCTCCGTATTTAACTTCTCATAGGAATTAGTTAAATTGTTTTATCACACGCTCGCTGCAACAAACAAAACTGCCAATTGAGCAATAAAAATCAGCAGACCAAATACCAGTCCCTTTCTTCCGGAAATCAACAGTTCTTTTAAATTTACATTCATTCCAATGGCGGCCATCGCTACCGTGAGGGAAATCTTACCAAACCACTCGTTCCATTCAATCAATTCGCTTGGAATCTTGAAAATACTTACAAAAGCTGTAATGAATAAAAAGCCATAGATATACCACGGAATCTTTACTTTCACCCGATTTGATTCTTGGTATTCCCTTCGATTCATAGCTACAATGACCAGTAATGCTGGGGTGAGTAAAGCAACTCGTGCCATTTTTATTGCCAATGCTTCATTTCCGAGTGCATCGCTGATTCCATACGCAGCACCCATTACATTTCCAACAGAATGCAAACCACCTCCTATCATAAGTCCTTGGTTTATTGAATCAAAAAATGGAAGATGTAAAATAACCGGTAGTAGGATCATACCAAGCGCCCCCCATAAATTAATTACAGCCAAGGATATCCCAATATCTTCTTTGTTTTTTGAAACAAAAGGTGCCGCTGCCGCGATTGCCGAGGACCCACAAATGGCTGTCCCAATACCAATTAACCATCCTGCTGAAGCAGGACAGTTAAAGCGTTTTACCAGGATTTTGGTGACCAATAATACTGCCGTGATGCTTGATATAATCCCTAGAATTGGAATCCATCCGATATTGACTAAAAAGCGATAGTTGATTCCAAAGGCAAGGAAAAGTATCGAATATTCCAACGCTTTTGAGCCAATGGTCCCTGCCGGTTTTTTTACTTCTTGCCTAAATTTAATGAGCGTGCCAAGTATAATTCCAAGAAGTAATGCAAGCATGATACTATTCAGTGCACTTGGGGAATAAGGGGCAATCAGCCATGCTGCCGCACTAATGCCTACAACCCAAATTACACTCAACAGCTTTTCTTGATTCATTATTTTTTCGACAAGGGGCCTGTCCAACCTGAAATCCCTCCTTGTAAATTATATATACTAGTAAAGCCGAGTTGCTCCATAGCATTCGCCGCTTTTCCGCTTCGATTACCGGAATGGCAGTATACAATATAGGTCTTGGCTTTATCTAATTTTTGAAGTTGATCTTGGAAATTTCCGTCGAAGAAATTAATGAATAAGTCCGTCCCAGGTATAAATCCATTCGCTACTTCCTCCGGGCTACGAACATCAATAACTACCGTGTTTGTATCTTTTTCTTGGGTGCTAAAGTCACTGGCTAAGAGTGTTTTTATTCCCCCATCTTCTGGACTTTGAGCTGAGGTGTTTTCCGAACCTTTTGATGCACATGAATGACTAAAAATGGCCGTTAAGATGAAAGCAATAATTTGCATTGTGTTTTTCATGGGTAAGTAATTTTTTACAAAGTTCATGCAATTGGATTACTTCCTGTGAAACTTAGGTTACACGGATTTAATATAAAGAAGTACCGTCAAGCCCTAAATTTGAGCTAGAAACCCCAATCCACTTCATCATGGTAGGTAATAAATCAACGGTCTTACCTTGAGGAATCAAAATTTTCGTAAAACTGGGTGAACGTATAACATACCATACATAACGCGTTTCTGCGATGTTATCTTGCCCTCCATGACCCGTTCCATTTCCACCGTGATCGGTAGTTAACACAACCATCCACTCCTCATTGAATTGCGCCTCTCGTTGGTAGATGTGGGACATGATTTCCCCCAAATAATGGTCCGTGATTTCAATGGAAGAAAGGTACTCCTGAGAGGTAGGGTTAAAACCAAATTCATGCCCTGTAGCGTCCGGATAATCAAAGTGTAACAGCATTACATCGGGAGTACACTGCTGGATTAACGAGATTGCTTCTTGCGTCATTTCAGGGTCCGTATCAAACCGTTGCGCATACGTTTCCTCTGAGGTGATTTGAAGAAAAGCATCCCAGTTGCTGAGGCTTGCTAACCCTAATTCCGGTTTGGTACGACGCATCAGGGTGAAAATATCCGGATACGTGTCGTAGCGGTTCTTACGAAACGAATTTTCCGTCAAACCGTGTTTATCCGGCCAAACCCCATGTAAAATAGTCGACCATCCCGGCGTACTAACGGTGTAAGGACCTCGGTCTACCGACAAGGAGTAGATAGATTTTTGCACCAGAGAATCCAAGTGTGGAGTGTTTGCCGCTAAAAGTGCATCCGATCTTACACCATCCCACCCAATGAAGAGCACTTTTCGTACAGGCTCTATGCCAACGGGACAGGTTGTTTTTATTTCTTTTTTGGGTTTGAATTTGTCAACGCATCCGGGCAAAAACAAGGAGCAAAAAAGAAGTAATACAAAAATTCGTTTTGGAAACATGGGACAATTTTCATCGAATGTAGAAAAAAAACGCGGTCACCTTAGCATCGTTGGAACTACTTTTTCAAGGTAAAAATCTCTGCTAAAAAAAACTTAAGCTACAGATGGGGGTGCTTTATAACGCAATTCTTTCGATACTGAAAAGTTAATATTAAGTTCCCTCTAGGATTTACTTTCTTTTTTCAATGATCCTTGTTATATCTGTAATCCAGGTATTATTTGTTATTTTACAGTATTTCTCAAGTGCAGGATAAAGTTGTTGTCGCTCGGTATTTCTTGCATACAAAAAACGTTGTGCTGATTCAATACTCAGTCTTGTTGTGAATTCGTTGTCCGTGTACATTGAATTAACTTTAAG
Source organism: Bacteroidota bacterium (assembly GCA_046046325.1). GTDB lineage: Bacteria > Bacteroidota > Bacteroidia > Flavobacteriales_D > Crocinitomicaceae > UBA952. Next base: position 19,235 of record JBJOJZ010000106.1, on the reverse strand, counting down.
AGGAGGGTCTAGTGATTTGCGTTGTTTATGGTTGATTATGTGATGAAAAAACTGAATTATAGCCTCGCCAATGGATTCAATTTTCACTTGATGGATCAAGTCTCCAATGAAAGATCTCAATTCTTCTGAATTAAAAAGAAAGTAGTGTTTACCATTAAATGCAAGTGCCTTTAAAAATCGTGCAAGGATCCAAGACTGCGCATGGGGGTCCATTTTTATGGTAACGGGAAGTAGTTCGTTGAATAATTGCTGCTCGGTGCTTCTGAATGCTTTTGACGTTAAAAGGAGGGCTTTTACCTCGAACAACCTAGAAATCTCATGAAAATGAAGCGATTTGTAGTCAATATCGTTGTTGAGATTGTAAAATGCATGTATCCATGAATCCTCTAAGATTTTTGATTTGTAAATCGCATTCGAAATTACATAGGAATAATAGAAGAGTTGATTATTTTTAGTCTCTACAACGTTTAAATAGTGTTTTTTCAAAGCATTGCTGTAATATCCCTTTGGATCATCCTCATCCACAAATCGTTCGTAAAATAGCACGCGTCCTTTTTTTTCTTCAATCAACCATTGAAGCAATTGGTTTTGTTGTTGAGACTTACGCACCAAAAATCCTGTTAAATGGGCTAAATCTTCTATTTCATCATGGTTTACGTTTAAGGCATCCAAATGATTTTTAAGACTTTTCTCATCAGCTAATTCAAGGGCGAGTTGAAAACTATAATTGGATAAATTGGTGTTTTCAAATATTCCTCGTTCCGATAAAATGCTCCTTTTATCCCTTTGCTGTACGATGATTTTAAATTGCGAAAAATCATCGAATCCAAGGTAGCGGCAGAAAATATTAAGGGTTGAGGGATAAAATCTTCGCATAGGTAGAAATCCAAATAAACGCGCAATGGTATGCGGTGAAACGGAGAATCCAGAGGTAAATAGTTTGGCTGTCAATAAATTGCACTCGGAATAGTACAACATTGGGATTTGCGATTTTTTTCGCAATTCATGCTTCAAGTGCTCATAGAAGTAGTTGATTTCTGTTTCCATTTGTTCGAAAATAACCAATTTTTAAGGCAAAAAGTCTATGGGTAAAACTTGCAGTTAGTTGCAATAAATCAAAGTAAATGAAATCCCGAACTTTGTATCTAAACAAGGCACTTTAATTAATATTCAACATTATTATGTCACAGTTAAAAGATTACAGCTCTAATAGAATTCTATACATATGGGATTCAAATTACTTAAAGGATTATTCGACCAATAGAATACTTTGCAGTCTTGAGGGTAGCAATATCAAAGATTACAATTCGGGCCAAACAATTTACACAATTGATGGAAACAACATTAAAGATTTTAATTCAAACCGGATACTTTTTACTTGGGAAGGAAATAATTTAAAAGACTACAACAGCAACAGGATATTATACCAAATGGAAGGTTCTAACTTGAAGGATTATAACACCAATAGAATTGTTTACACGTGGGACGGCATTTTCAGTAAAAGTATGCTTGTTTACATACTTAATAGATGATTTAAGAGATGATTCAATTTGATATAAAATACGACCTTAATAACGGTCATGGATGGATAATTTTTAAGTCTGCAGGCTCAGGAATAGTCTCAGCAGAATACAATAGAGGCACAATACAAGGAATGTGGGATGGTGAAACGCTGAAAGGTGAATTCATCGATACAGTGTCAAAAGGGCAAGGTCTTATAGAATTCCAATTTAACGAAAATGGTTTTAATGCCAAATGGAAAGCGGGCCTTGATGAAGGTCCAATGAAAGGGAAGTGGGTAGGAAAATTAGAAAATAGCCTTTCACAAAATGATACCTTATTTTCAGGAAAGGGAATAGAAGGATACAAAAGATACCTCTCTTATTACTTGTCTAAAGATGAATTTGATGGGGAAAACATTCCTAAAGAATTCATCACACCTCTAGAGAAAAAGTATTTTCAAGAATTGTTACCAGATTTAGATGTAATAAGTTTTGAACTAGATAATGATGAACGCGCCAAAGACAAAGGTGGAAATTGGTCATATGTGATTTTTTACCATATTCCTTCCGGTTCATTGCTTCGAAATAATTTCACGCTAGGTGAAGAATCTTTCGCAGAACATTTTGTTGATTCAAAGGTGATTCTTCTGAGCGGTTATTCTATAGATATGAAATCTTATAGAGGGCTCTGGACTATTAAAGGGGTTGTTCCTCCTACTGAGTATCGATGGGATATTTCTTACTGGGACACTTCATTAAAGAATGTTTGGAATCCTGATGTGATTTCAGATGACATTATCGAACGTGTAAAGTCTGTCGTTAATGCCAATCTGATGTATGAATTTGTTGAAGATGTTATTGAGCTTTTAAATTCAAAAAAATGATACAATACAACGAGGAATATTCCTTGAATGATGGTAAAGGAAGTATTGTTTTCCAAAAAGGTTCTGAAGATTCAGTATCTGCAATTTACAACAGAGGAACAATACATGCAAAATGGAATGGAAACTTACTCAAAGGAACTTTTATCGATACCAACTCTAAAGGTCAAGGTCTTATTGAATTTACTTTCGATGAAGATTGTCTTGAAGCAAAATGGAAAGGCGGGACGACACCAGGTCCAATGAGGGGAAGATGGAAAGGTAGATTAAAATCAAAAGGCGATGCACCATCGACTTCCGATGAGACAATAAGTCGAACGATATTCAATGAATCCGATCGCATAGACATAAGAGTTGTTGTTCAAAATTTTGACTTTTATGCAGAAAATAGCATGTCAGATTCTGCGTCAATTTTCGGCGTGACTGGGCTTGAAATCGAAGAGGTAAATTGGCGTAGTCAAAGTGAATTGGTAGAGCGTTATTGGTGGGAACAAGAAGAGGAGTTCTACCAATTTCTTTATGAGAATGGAGTTGAATTCACAGCGAAAGAATATTCTGATTGGTACGAATTTCAACTAACCGTAACCGATAAGAATGGTGTTGAGGTATTTAGTCAAATCGTAAGAGGATAAATGGAGAATTACATTGCAACCAAAATAGGTTACGGCAATCCGTATGGAGATTATTGGTTCATAGGACCAGAAGAGGGTGGTAGTGCAGCGTCTCTACAAGAGCGGATGAACGTATGGAATGAATTAGGCTCAGATGACCATTTTCATGATTTGAAAAAATTCCATTTAGCCTACAAAAATGGAACTGAGCATTTTTTTGAAGGGAATGTTAAATTGCAAAATACTTGGAATGGTTTAATCGAAGTTCTATTTGGAATTCAAGGCAAAGAAAACACGTTGGAAACAAAAAAAGAATATCAAAGCTCTCAATTAGGAACAAAGGATGGCGAAACTTTATTGGCTGAACTTTTCCCTTTTGCAAGCAAATCGCTTAATGATTCTGAATGGAACGAACTGTTTAGTGAATCAAAAAAAGACTATTGGGAAAAATATGCGAATCAAAGAATTAAGTTAATTACTGAGCAAATTGAAATCTATAAACCAAAATTAGTGGTGTTCTATAGTGTATCTTTTCAAAAGCAATGGATGGAAATCATAGGGTCTTTAAACGCAGAACAAATTGAAATAAATAACAATAATTTGCCTACAACTCTATTTTCTAATAAATCAACCACTTTTTGTATAGTTCCTCACCCCGTTTCAGTCAAAATGAACGGTTGTGTGAAATACTCGTTGGGAAAAATGATTCAGGAGTTTTTGCAAACAAATGGGCATAACTAGTACCTAGATACTCACAGCATTAATGCAAATATGAATTTTTATTTTTCAAAGGAGAAATGGCAAATCATTTTTAATTCTTTTCCTTAAAAATCTCTGCTAAAAACCTTCCCTTACCCGTTGGAAATCCAAGATGCAACATCTTGGCAATGGTAACTGGAATGTCGATCATTTCTGCTTCTGTGCTTATTTCCCGATTCTTAGGGATATCTGGACCCAATACCAACAAAGAAATATGCCGACATCCGTCGCATCCGTCTCCATGATTGACAAAGCCGTTTTTGTGGCCCTCAGTGTGCCGCCCGTGGTCATTGGTGATGAACAGGGTAGTTTTATCTTTTAACCGAGGATTTGCTTGGATCGTATTCCAAATTTCAAGCGCATAGGCATCCGTATATTTAATATTTTCCAAGTATTTTTTCCAATCGTTCCCATGCCCGTTCACATCCACTCCTAGTAGATTAATCATCATTAAATGGGGGGGGACAGTAGATGACAAAGTCTCTTTAACTTTAACCATGGTTTCTCTATCTGGACCGTAACTTAGTCCATTTCCATTGGGGCCGCAGTAAGCGTAAGGTCTATATTTGTCCCTCCAACGCTTGTTTTTGGTGTTGGATAGCACGTTTAATTTCCCTTTGCTGGCAATGATTTGAGCATCCGAACTCATGGCATTTCGATCTTTAAGATAATATTGAAACAACGAAGGATTTCTTGGCAATCCACCCCCAACGTTGGAGATACGTTGATAAACCCCCGTCATCAAGGCCGTATGACCCGGAACTGTATAGGTAGGGCCGTTGTTCCGAAAGTTGGAAAAGAAGGTGCCTTGAGGCATTAGGGTATTACACAGGTTCGGTATGTAGGTACATGCTGTGTCCCCATACGTTTCCATATATCTTGGCCCATCAATTACTAAAATCACAAAATACTCCGATTGATATTGCAGTGTTTTTTTTTGAGCCAAGCCCACGGAAAAATGAACCAACAAGATCAGGAACAAGCAGTTTTTTGAATTCAACATTTACAAATGTAGGTAAACCAAAGAATTGAAAACAACACTTTGCAAAATCGGTTGTTTTTTATGGCATGATCATCAACGTCGTTTGGTATAAACGCGATTTACGGCTCAGTGACCACCTGCCACTGAAAAAAGCCATTGAACAAGGACTTCCCCTGGTGCTACTTTATATTTTTGAGCCGGAATTGCTGAAAGCCGAAGACAGCGACCCGCGTCATTGGCGCTTTGTTTTGGCGTCTTTAAGGCAACTGAAAACAGTACTGCAGGATCATAGTTTGACGATTGCGTACGGATCAGCCCCCGAAGTGTTTAAGGAATTAACCACCCAATTTCAGGTACAAACCGTTTTTTCACACCAAGAAACGGGAAACCGAATTTCCTTCGACCGCGACTTACAAATAGCTAACTTCTTAAAGTCCAAGGGTATATCATGGTTTGAAGCACAATCCAATGGGGTACAACGGGGTCTGAAAAATCGGAAAAACTGGGACAAGGCTTGGCATGCTTACATGCATGCACCCCTCGAACAACCGGACTTAGCGCAGCTTAAAACCGTAAAGGTAACTTGGGATTTTCCCCACGAAAGTGCGCTTTCGCCTGAAATCACCCGACCGAATCAATCGTTTCAACCCGGAGGAATCCTGAACGCGGCAAAGTATGCCGATAGTTTTTTCCAAAAACGGCATCGAAATTATAGCCAACATATTTCAAAACCCGAAGACGCAAGAAAATCCTGCAGCAGGCTTTCCCCATATTTTGCCTATGGTAATTTGTCGATTCGCCAAGTTTATCAGCGCGCTTTGTGGGAGAAAAAAAACGGAGGCCAGGCCGGGGCCCTTGCGAATTTTGTTTCTCGTTTGCATTGGCATTGCCACTTTATACAAAAGTTTGAATCGGAGTGCCAAATGGAGTTTTTTGCCGTGAATCCAGCTTTTGAAAGTTTAGGAAAAGTGCGGAATCCTGCCTTAATTCAGGCATGGCAAACGGGAAAAACAGGCGTTCCTCTGGTGGATGCTTGCATGCGCTGTGTAGTGGCTACAGGTTACCTCAATTTTCGCATGCGCGCCATGGTGGTTTCCTTTTTTGTGTACAACCTTTGGCAGGATTGGCGCGACCTTCATTTTTTAGCACGACAATTCTTGGATTACGAGCCGGGAATTCATTATCCCCAAATTCAGATGCAAGCAGGATTGACAGGAGTCAATACCTTGCGAATTTATAATCCAATAAAGAACTCGGAAGCACATGATCCCGAAGGGCTTTTTATTAAAAAGTGGATTCCGGAATTAAAGGATGTTCCCGCATCCCTCATTCATGAACCTTGGAAGATGAGCGAAATGGACCAGATCTTTTATCATTGCCGAATGGGTGTTGATTATCCCTTTCCAGTAGTAGATATTGAAACCTCACGTAAGCATGCTTCTGATATTATGTATGGCATTAAAAAGTCACCCAAGTCAAGAACACTAGGTAAAATGGTCTTGGCCAAGCACGTTTCACCCAACCGAGTTCAGCATGAAAAACGTTAAAAAGTCGAACCTTCCTCAAAAAATTTGTCCGGTGTGTAAGCGGCCCTTTACCTGGCGGAAAAAATGGGAACGCGTTTGGAACGAAGTTATCTATTGCAGCGATCGATGTAGAACCCATAAAAACCCATGAGACCAAACGAAATACGCCTGATTCTAGGAGATCAATTAAACATCAATCATTCGTGGTTTGAATCGGTCGACCCCACCGTTTTGTATGTTCTGATGGAGGTGAAATCCGAATCGGAGTACGTTACCCATCACGTTCAAAAAGTCGTGGGAATCTTTGCAGCCATGAGGGCTTTTGCTCAAGAACTTCAAGCACTCGGTCATCAGGTACGGTATATTCGCATCAACGATTCGGAGAACCAACACGGCTTTTTAAACAACCTGGAAGTCATTTGCAAGGAGTTTGATATTGCTACCGTGCGCTATCAGCTTCCGGATGAATACCGTTTAGATCAATATTTTAAGAACTCCAAGGTTCCTGTTATTGCTGATGATTCAGAACATTTTCTAACCAAAAGGGACGAGGTGGCTAACCTGTTTGTCGGAAAGAAAACCTTCCTTATGGAGACCTTCTATCGTTCCATGCGAAAGAAATATGCAGTTCTGATGGAGGGCGATCAACCGGTGGGCGGACAGTGGAATTTTGACCAAGATAACCGTAAGAAATTACCAGCGAATACCACCTTGTTCACTACCCAACTAGCGTTAACGGACCAAACCGAAGTGTATCAGGATATACAACGTGCGCAACTTAAAACTATCGGTAAAATCAACCCCAGCGAATTTTCTTTGACCATAACAAGAACGTCTGCATTGAAATTACTTCATGAATTTATTGAACAGGCCTTGCCTTTATTCGGCACCTACCAAGATGCCATGACAACCCAGCATTGGTACGTGTACCATTCGCGATTGTCGTTTGCCCTAAATGTAAAATTGATAGGACCTTTGGAAGTGATTCGAGCGGTTGAACAAGCGTATTTTACGCATCCGGAGACCTACGAATTGAATCAAGTTGAAGGATTTATCCGTCAGATCCTCGGTTGGAGGGAATACATGCGAGGGATCTATTGGGCAAAAATGCCCGGATTCTCTGAAATGAATTATTTTGGCAACAAAGCGCAACTGCCCTCGTGGTACTGGACCGGTGAAACGAAGATGAATTGCTTGCATCATGCCATCAAGCAATCCTTAGATCATTCCTATGCGCACCACATCCAACGCTTAATGGTTACGGGTAATTTCGCCTCCTTGCTCGGGGTTCATCCCGATGAGGTGGATCGATGGTATTTGGGGATTTATATCGATGCTTTCGAATGGGTAGAAATTACGAATACGCGTGGAATGAGTCAATTCGCCGATGGCGGAATTGTCGGCTCAAAACCTTATGTTTCTTCGGCGTCTTACGTCCAGAAAATGAGCAATTATTGTGACGGGTGTTATTACCATTATAAAGATAAATTCGGAGAGAAGGCCTGTCCGTTCAATACCCTTTATTGGGATTTTTATGCCCGCAATCGCCCCTTGCTGGAACGCAATCCACGCATCGGTATGATGTACAAGGTTTGGGATAAAATGGAGGATGCACAGAAGCAATTAATTTTAGAAAAAGCGCAAGAAATCAAACAAAATATAGATCATTTATGAAACGAGGGTTAGTGTGGTTTACAGAAGATTTAAGGGTGGATGATAACGAAACCTTGCTTAAAGCCATTGAAGAAAACGATGAAATCGTCCCTGTTTTTTTCTTAAAATCGTTCGCCGATCAACCGCAATTTTCTATACCGAGAAGAGGCCTGGCTCGCGAAAAATTCATCCGGGATTCCCTGTTGAATTTGCAGAAGAAGTTCAACGAACGTGGGGGAACCTTGTTGGTGGTAGATGGAGTTCCCCATGCCGAATTACCAAGGTTGTGCGTCCAATACCAAATCCGCAAGGTATACACCAAAAAACAAGTGGGAAGCGAAGAGAAAATGCTCCAAACGGAAATCAAGCAACAGCTGTTAAAACTTGGGGTTGATTTTCAAACCTATTCAACCAGTACGTTATATCACCCCGATGATTTGCCATTCAGCGTAAGGGATATTCCCATGCTTTTCACCAAGTTTCGAAAATTAGCCGAAAAGGAATCCAAGGTACGCGCTCCTTTTGACGCACCTCAGCGCATTGTTACCCCTCAACTTGAAGTCTTGCCTCTGGAAGTGGAGGAATGCTCAACACCCGAATGGATGAACGGAGGGGAGGATGCTGCCCTGGAACGCCTTAACGAGTTCGTTTGGGAAACACAATCCATTCGTACCTACAAAGCCACACGGGATCAATTAAACGGGTTGAATTTTTCATCGAAACTCTCGGCATGGTTAAGCCAAGGATGCATATCCCCTAGACGCATTTACAGTGAAATTAAGCGGTATGAACGAGAGATCGTTTCCAATGAATCAACCTATTGGGTCATTTTTGAATTATTATGGCGCGATTTTTTTCGCTTCAGTTTCAAAAAGCATCCTAAAGCCTATTTCCTCTTAAACGGACTTGGACAACAGGCACTTTATACGCAATTTGATCCGAGTAAATTTGATACTTGGACGCAGGGAAAAACAAGCGAAGCATTGATCAACGCAGGAATGAATGAGCTTCGAGAAACCGGCTTTGTTTCGAACCGCATGCGGCAAATCTTGGCAAGTTATTGGGTGTTTGGAATGCAACAGGATTGGCGCTACGGCGCAGCGTGGTTTGAACATTGTTTGGTAGATTATGACGTAGCTTCGAATTGGGGGAATTGGGCCTATATCGCTGGTGTAGGCAATGATAATAGAGGTGGACGAGAATTCAACATCGAAAAGCAAGCGCAGTTGTTTGATAAGGATGGGGAGTACCGCAGAACTTGGGGAGAGTTTTCTAACGAAGTGTAACCAATTTGAACTTGAGGATTACCTTGATAAATCTACCTCATGCGTTTCTTTTTGTTTGCTCTTAGCGTCTCTCTAATGCACTGCACAATAGCTCAAATGTACCTGCGCAAAAAACAGAACATCGGATTTTACTCTGGTGGAACGTTTAAAGACGCTCAGTTTAACACGTTTTCCGTGGGTGTGACACGCTCCATGTTGCGGTATTTTGAACCAGAAATTGGTCTTCGCGCAACACTGCCGCTCAAAGCACCTTCCAATAACACCCAATTGCACAACGTGTACCTCTCCGCTGGTCTTAACCTGCGTAAATCCCTTTTTAAGATCAATGAGCGAAAAGTCGGACGTTCTTGTCGAGGAGAAATCATTGAAATCTTCGCGGCGCCAGAATATCATATGCTCATTAAAAGCCAAACGGACCGTTACGATGTTGGGCAATTTTCGCTCCGAGCAGGCCTAGGTTTGTTCCATTATCAAACTGGATTTTCTAGGCGCAGCAAGGCTTGGAATGTAAAGGCGCAGTTTTATTTTCGCTACGTTCCGGGACCAATTACGAATACTATGTCAATTAAAAACGAATTTGGAATACAATTGCGAATTTTCAAATTCAAAACCTATGATTTTGTAAAGTAATCAATCAACCTCGTACTCCAACCGAATGGTGATGTGGGCGGTTTTTCTGCGAGATGAGGTATTAAAACTGCCTCCCCAAGCGTAATCTTCAGAACTGTTCTCCGCGGTAATTTGAAACACTCCCATGTCGGCTTGTTGCAAATCTCCCAAACTTCCGCCTCCATTCTCTGCGATTTTTTCCGCCCTCTTGCGAGCATCACTCGTGGCCTTTTCAATCATTTTTAACTTTAAATCGGCCATCTTCGTGTAATAGTATTCTGGAGCCTGAGAATTCAGTTCAATGCCTGCATTGATCAATTCGGATACTTGCCGCGAAACGCGGTCCACCAAATCAACATTTTTAGACTGCACTTTGATGTTCTGCGTAATGCTGTAACCGTTGAAATTGGTAGAAATTAAATTTCCTTGGTCGTCGTAATCGTAGCTGTACTGCTTCTCAATGTTCGCTGCCTCGATGATGATGTCTTTTTCGGCGACGCCTTTGGTTTTTAGATAATTTTTCAACGCTTTAAGGTCTTGATTCAACGAGGTATAGGCCGATTTTAATTCATAGTCGTTGCGGCTAAAAGATGCATTCCAAACAATGAGGTCGGAGTCAAAACTTTCTTCTCCCATACCAACCACTTTAATTTTTGGATCGGCTTTGCCTTTTGAAAGATAGGACCTTCCCAGTACCATTCCTGTAACAATGACGGAAATGCAAATCAATAATACCCCAATGTTTTTCTTTAAGAATTCCATGTTTTTTTCTTCAAACTTATTGATTTTTAGCGAATCACCGAGATGTGCCCCGTTATCCGTTCTTTTTTAGCATTGGATTTATACCCGAAACTTACTTCGAAAATGTAAATGTCGTCTTGTACAGGGATCCCTTGGCTTCCAAAAGTCCCGTCCCATCCCACGTGAGGATTATAGCTTTCCCATACCACCTCGCCCCATCGGTTGTAGATCATTGCACGGTAATTTTGCGGGTCGTTGACATCGCTGAAAACTGGTTTCCATACGTTGTTGAACTGGTCACCATCAGGAGTAAAGGCATTGGGGATGTAGTAAGCCAATTCATCGCTTACTTCGATTTCTTGAAATGCCGTGTCAGAGCATCCATAAGCATTCGTTACGATTAAGCTAATAACGTAATTGCCACCTTCTATCACTGGGAATTCATGGTATGGTTGCTCCTCGTTGGACAACGAACTTCCATCGCCAAAGTCCCATACATAACTGTTGGCGCCTTGGCTTTGATTCGAAAAAGTAGCGCCGTTGTATACGGTGGTAAGGTTCTGACCGAGAATGTTAAATGCTGCTACCGGTACTGGAAAGGTGCAAACAGCATTTGCTTGCGACATGCTGTAGGTACACCCCAGAGAGGTCATAACGGTAAATTGTGCATCGTAACAACCTACGTGATTAAACCAAACTACGCTTGAATCTCCGTTGGCCATTGCTCCGTTGCTGAAGTTCCAGGTGTAATCAACGAACGCATTCCCTGTGGCTTGGCTAATCAGTTGCACTTCGAGTGGAGCGCATCCGCTGGAGGGCGAGATATCAAACGAAAGTTGCGGGATCGAATCAATGCCAATATGCAGTTGGTCGCTTTGCTGACATCCGTGGATGTCGGTTCCAATAACCACCAAATCCACGTTGTTAAATATGGGGAGTTGGCTTCCGTTCGCACTCTGGTTGGACCATTGATAAGAGGCTGCTCCGGTAGCATTTAAGAAAGTTGAATTTCCAGAACATACCACGGTATCGTTTCCGGCATCGACCATAGGCAACGAAAATACGGTCAAGGTTAGGGTATCCGTTGAGGTACAACCGTTTTGGTCGGATCCATGAACGACATAAACGGTATTTCCAATGTTCGGACTTACCCATTGTCCACTTTGAAGGCCGTTTTCCCACCAAACTCCCGCAAAGGCATAGGCCTGAAGCGCAACGCTATCGCCGAAACAAAAGGATTCGTTGGCCATCGCTTGAACCGAGTCTATCGTGAAAATACCCAAGTACAAACTGTCGCTTGCAATGCAATTCAAGCTGTCGGAGCCCACAACTGTAAGCCATTGATTGCTTAAAGGTTGATAGGTTTGTTGTTGGGAAAGGCCATTTTCCCATTGGTAATTAATTCCTCCAGTGGCAAGAAGTACCGCTGAATTACCTGGGCATAAGTTTGTATCGTTTCCTGCGTTTATGGAGGGCAATGGGTAAATGGTTAGGGGGCTTATGAGCGTATCTGAACAACCGTTATTGCCAACTTCGATTAATGTTACTGAATAAGTTCCCGGTAAAGCATAGGTGTGGGTTACGGTCATGCCCCCAAGGCTCGGCGTACCATCGCCGAAATTCCAAGTAGCTCCTTGAATACCCGAAGCTGAGGATAAACCAAAGATGGTTTGTTGATGAATGCACGGAGCGTCAAAAATGGGGGCCAAATGGGGAGCTGCTAAAACGGATACCGTTTGAATACTTGTATCGATGCAACCATTCGAGCTTTGAGAAATCATCATTACTTGGTGATTGCCGGGACCATTGAATTGCACCAAAGCTTGGGATGGGTTTTGTGATACCACATTTCCTGTCGTCACATGCCATGTATTGCTTAAACTTACGCCTGGATTTGCCGAAGTTATGGTCGCAGTGGATTGTAAAGCAATTAAAGCGTTTTCACATCCCGCGCCGTAAGTGAAACCGGATTGAACAAGGGTCGGAGTGGCCGTTACATTCAATTCCACCGTGCATGAACCTTGGTTGGAAAAAGTGGTCATGGAACAGGTATAGACCTGGTTTACGTTTGGATTTGCAATGGTGACCTGTTGACCGCTTAAATTTCCTGGCTGCCAAACGTACGACTGAAAGCCGCTGGGTGCGGTTAAAACAAGCGGTTGGTTGCCACCGCAATAGTTGACATTGATCGCCATGGCCATGCATTCAGCGGCTAAGTAGGCATAACCAAAATGGGCCCCTTGTGCACAATCCCATGTGGTAAATTCAATTTGAATGTTTTGACCCATATAAGGCGATAAATCAACTCCCACTGTGGTCCATGGAAGCCAGGTTTTTCCGGCACAGGTTTGAAAATTCTGCCCAGGTTGTCCCCCATATACGGTGTAGGTACCGCAGCCGCCTCCAACCGGTAGCCCCAAAGCATTGAGTATTTTGGCTTGAAATTTCGGTTGTTGGGCCGGAACATGTCCCGGATTTTCTAAAATTACCGCGTATTTATAGACGAATAAATCGCTTTGCGGTGTAACGTTAATGCTGTAAACTATTTTCTCCGCTTGAGCCCCTGTTTGTGGGTTACCGAGTTTAATGGATTTCGAGTGTCCGGGAGGGATTAAGGGAAGCTGGTTACAGGTGTAAGGATCCGTTCCTTGCTGCGAAATAATGGTGTGACGTCCGTTGACAATGCCAAAGTTTGCGCCAGGAGCTGCGTAAGTTCCTGTGTATCCGGTCCAATTGGAAAAAGTATTGGAGGATAAATCAACGTTGGGACAGCCGGCGTTTTGGGAAAAACAAGCATACGAGAGCAGTAGTGCCGTAAAGGCACCAAAGGTTCTTAGGGGCATAAAATCAAGATTTAGGGTGATGTTGGCCAAAACGAACCGAGGCTTCGGTTTCGTATCAACGGTTGAAAAGTTGTCGAACGTACCTAGAAAAAGATCAGAATCACTTGATGTGGCAACCTCTAAGGATAAAACTGCGTTTTGTGAACAAAATTTCTTATTTTCGAACAATAATTACAAGCAACATGAAAAAAGTATTCTTTTCGTTTTTATTCATCATGGCGTTCTCTGCAGGAGTCAATGCACAAGTTTATGCGGTTGCCGCATCTAAAACGGAATATGCCACCCAAAAGGCTAACGGTGTGATAACGTTTCGATTTGGGGCTGATGTTTTGCCAGAAACAATCATTGCTAACAGCGAGAATTTTACCGAGAATTTTACGACATCCTTTGATGCTACAACCTATGTTGGTACCTTTACCATGAAAGAAAACACCGAATTGAACCGCCTTATGTTGGGGCGTTTGTTGATCATGTGTGGGGTTGAAGTCGTTGAGTTTGAAGGAAACCAACTTCCGGTTTATCAGTTTTCCAACGAACAATTAAAGTAAGCGAAAGCCGGATCGGCGCATGATAAATTTTACGTTTCCGAAGGTGGAGCTTCACCTTCACATTGATTGCTCGCTCAGTTTTAATTTTGTTTCCAAAGTACTTCCTGGAATTTCTCGCGAAGAATACGAGCGCGTTTATAATACACCCGTTGATTGCTGTTCCCTCAACGATTATTTGGCTTGCGCGAAGGCAGCAATAGCCTTGATGCAAACCCGAGAGCAAATTTTCGATGCAACGTTGGATGTTATTCATCAGCTGGAACAAGACCATGTCATCTATGGCGAATTGAGATTCGCTCCGCTTCAACATCTTGAAAAGGGATTAACCCCAGAGGAAGTGGTGGAAGCCAGCATTGACGCAGTGAAATCCTACCAAGGGCCCGTCAAGGTTAATTTAATTCTATGTACCCTTCGACATTTTACCCGCGAACAAAGCGATTTGACCGCAGATTTAGTGATTAAGTACCACCATCAGGGTGTAGTTGCCTTGGATTTAGCCGCCGACGAAGCAGGATTTAGCTTAGTGAATCATGCTACGGCATTTGAAAAGGTTCGACAGCATAAAATTCCTTGCACAGCGCATGCGGGCGAGGCGAAGGGATCTGAATCCGTTCTAGAAACCTTGAATGTCCTTAAAACCCAACGCATCGGTCATGGAATCCGCTCGGTGGAGGATGAAGCATTGTTGGAAAGGCTGAAAAGGGACCAAATACACCTGGAAATTTGTCCTACCAGCAACCATATAACGCAAGTTTATCCGAAGGGAGAAAATTACCCTATTGAAAAGCTTAAGGAGGCTAAAGTTTCATTCGGTATCAATACCGACGGTCGAGCCATATCCAATGTAACCTTGGCTGATGAGTACGCTTGGTTGGTTCAAAACAAGGCTTGGACCATTGATGACATGTTTCAAGCAAATGTAGATGCCTTGAATGCTGCGTTTATTAGCAATGAAGAGCGAAGCGCAATGATGAATATACTGCTTTTGGGATTTCAATCCACAGGTCTTGGTCCCGAAACAAAGATTAATATCTATGCAGGTAATCGAGAGTTTATTGAATTAAGCAATTTTGCTAAACGACCATTTGACTATTCGGGTGATGGTGAACCTGATTTTGATAAGGAAAAGTTTGGAGGGTTTTTTGAAACCGTTGAAGGGGCTTTTCAGGCACAAAAAGTACGCTTTTTAGACCCTAATCTTTTCACGGAATCACCAAGATATGATGCCGCTATGAGTCATATAGCAAGGTTAAGGACCTGTACCGGTAGCCAAGCCAAAATTTGGGGGCAAGAAATTCAAGGACTTAATCGGGATGCTTGGAATGCTCATTCTTCACGTATTATGAAGTCCTTGCTGATGCAATCTTTCCAACAAAATCCATATGCTTTCCGATTATTGCTTGCAACGGGTAATGCAACGCTTACCCATCATCAAAGAAATGAGGATGCTTGGAGTGTAAAATTCCCAAAACTACTGATGGAAGTGCGCGAAGAACTTCGGAGAACTCGGGAGAATATTCAAAGTTAAAATCCGAATTTAAACAATCACCTTCGCTTTAGGTTGAAGATCAATGATACCCCCAAACGGTAATACGTGTCTTTTTGATTCAGGTCTCCGCGCCGGCTTCCGGGTGGAAAAAGTTCGGGACTTTTACTCGGATTGGAAAGGTAAAGGGCGGCAGGGTCCGTTAACACTCCCGCTTCAGGATAGAAAGTGGACACGTCGTCCATGTAATCCGTGAAAGTTTTAAAACATGTGGCCTCAATACCTATTCGAATTTGCTTCGTTAGTCCGAAGCGCATTCCAAATCCCAAAGGCATAATAAAGGTGGCTTTTCCGTAGTCTTGTCCCTCCGTTTTAAGGGGTCGAAGTGCGACAAGGGTTCCGTTGTAATTTGCTTTTGGGTTGTAGGTGGCAAAACCCATACCCCCAAAAGTGTACAATTGAAAATTCGAACCTTTTTGTCGGCTACGGGAGGTGAGGCGGTAAAATTGACCGTTGAATTCTTGCGCCAGAAAAATAAACTCCAGGCGTTGGCTGAATTCAAAATTGTACGATTGAAAAGAAAGGTTGCGCGCATTGCGCCTCGGATTATCGGTGTAAGCGTCGCTGCCTTTCAGCTCAAAATAACTCACCTCGGTTTTGGTAGCAAAATACCGATTGAAACGAAACTTAAAAGCCGCTTGGACACCTTTTCCAGTAGCCTGCTTGTTCATGTCCTTCGTAGAATAATCCTTACCTTGTCCAGAAGCTCCACCTAGGTCACCTGTAAATTGTGTTGCACAAATACCGATCTGCGCTTCCAAACGATTGCTATTCCAATTTGCTCGATTGTTGAAGTTTTCCCATTTAATACGTTGGGAACTGAACGGTAGAGAAATAACCAATAAAAAACAAAGTACAACGCTTTTGTTTTGAAACATGGGGGGACAGGTTATTGTGGATTTCTTAAACTCAATAGGACTTGCAACAATAAACCGCCGGTCGCAGCACCGATAATCACCGGGATGAACATACTCATTTTGCTGCCCGAACAACCAGCGACACAGGGAGTGAGTTGATGATAAACTGCACCTCCCAAACCTCCAGTGAGCCATCCAATCATTAACCAAATTTCGTTCGTTAATTTCATTAAGCTAATTTATCCAAAATTAGTGAATAATTAAGGGCCTTTGGTGGGTATTCATGAAATGTCGATTACAACCTGAACTTCAAGGTTAAAAAATCGATGTTGCGAAAATTGATGCGCAAAACTGGATTACTCCATGAACCAAAAAAGGTTTTTTCGCTATACAAACCAAATCCTGACGCCTACGCCGTTCTGGTCTTTTTCCATTGAACCTTATTCAAGCAAGCTTGTAACGGATTAAAATGAAAAAAGCCCCGCATTGCATGCCAGGCTTTGGTTTGGTGCATGTGCTGACCGAGGGACGAGCGTCAGTACCCACGACTGGATTACTCCATGAACCAAAAAAAGTTTTTTCGCTATACAAACGAAATCCTGACACCTTCGCCGTTCTGGTCTTTTTCCATTAAACCTTATTCAAGCAAGCTTGTAACGGATTAAAATGAAAAAAGCCCCGCATTGCATGCCCGGCTTTGGTTTGGTGCATGTGCTGACCGAGGGACGAGCGTCAGTACCCACGACTGGATTACTCCATGAACCAAAAAAGGTTTTTTCGCTACACAAACCAAATCCTGACGCCTTCGCCGTTCTGGTCTTTTTCCATTTAACCTTATTCAAGCAAGCTTGTAACGGATTAAAATGAAAAAAGCCCCGCATTGCATGCCAGGCTTTGGTTTGGTGCCCACGACTGGATTCGAACCAGCACACCTATTGGCACCACCCCCTCAAGATGGCGTGTCTACCAATTTCACCACGTGGGCTTTGAGTTGCAAAGATACATTAATCGTGGTTACTAAACAAGATGCTCCTCATGGTAATTTAAATCTTTAGAAAAGGTCTCGTTAAGATGATAAATGCCCCAAAAGGCACAAGCAATGCAAAGAATTCCAACAACCAATGCAGCAAACGCGGTTGAAAAGAATAATGAGGTCAACATGAACAGGCTTACAATAATAAATACGCTGCCCCTGACAAAGTTTGGAATGGTATTCGCCGCCGTGGAACGAATATTCGTTCCGAATTGCTCGGCAGCAATAGTAACAAATATAGCCCAGTAACCGGTGGATGCACCCAATAAGAAGCAAAAGAAATAATACAATTCGACGCTCATTTTTTGCCATCCGAAAAGGAAGGCGATGGTAATAATCAAAGTTAAGGATAGGAATACAAATACGACTTTTTTCCGACTTTTGAGCCATTGACTTAGTAATCCAGCTACAAGATCTCCGAGCGATAATCCAATATAGGCATACATTACAGCATATCCGTTATGTATGGAATTTAGGCCGTGCAAGGGGCCGAAATCGTCTTTGGAATTCATGATCAATAAACCCACTACAAACCAAATGGGAATTCCAACCATGATGCAATGAAGGTACTTTTTAAGGTTAGCTCGATTTCCAAAAATGAGTTTTAGATCTCCACGGCGAATTCCCTCTTGGTGCATCGAATGGAACATTTCCGACTCAAGGGTGCGCATCCGCAGGAGTAGCAACAACAAACCTAATCCTCCTCCCACCAAATAGGCTATCTGCCAAGTGTGGAAGAAAATTCCGAAAAACCTTGCGATCCAATGAGCTAACATTTCCCCCTGCGTACCGATGACCGTCGCAAATACTGCTCCCATGGCACCAAAACACACAATGATCATGGTGCCGTAACCCCGTTTTTCTTTGGGCATGAGTTCAGAAACCAGCGTGATTCCTGCACCCAATTCTCCCGCTAAACCAATTCCTGCTATAAAGCGAATGACGCTGTAACTTGGAATGTTCGTAACAAAGGCATTGGCAATGTTGGCAATTGAGTATAACAAAATGGAGCCAAACAATACCTTTATTCTACCTTTTTTATCCCCTAATACACCCCATAAAAGCCCTCCAACAAACATTCCAATCATTTGGAGGTTGAACAACATTTTACCCGTTGAGGCCCTCATACTGTCGGTTGCATTGGGCATGATAGTAGCCAAACTCTCCGCCTTTACCACCCCAAATAGTACTAAATCATAAATGTCGACGAAATAACCCAGTGAGGCAATAACGACCAACACCATGGACTTTTTATTAAAAACAGTAGCTTTCATAATTGCCGAAGTTAGGTATATTTATATTACCTATGCTTTTTCAAAGGAGCAATCAAAAAGATTGCTTAATTTGCACTTAACGATAAGTTATTCGATGATGGAAATTAATACAACGGAACAAAATCCCGTGAAAAAACCTTGGTATAGGTTGCTTTATGTGCAGGTAATTTTTGCCATAATACTTGGAATATTACTTGGTAGATTCTGGCCAGAACCCTCTATCGGTCTTAAAGTACTTGGTGATGGTTTCATTGCTTTAGTCAAAATGATCATTGCCCCGGTGATTTTTATTACCGTTTCAACAGGTTTGGCATCCATGAATAACCTGAGCGCTGTGGGGCGTGTTACGGGAAAAGCCATGCTTTATTTTATAACATTTTCCTCGTTAGCCCTGGTAGTGGGTATGGTCGTAGCCAACCTAGTACAACCCGGCCATGGTATGAACATTGATCCAAGTACCCTCGATCCAAAATCGATACAGGATTATGTTGATGCCTCCAAAGAACACTCGTTAACGGCCTTTATTTTAGGAATCATTCCTACTTCTCTCATGAGCTCATTGACGGGTGACAGCATTCTACAAG